>JBARYO010000955.1:0-4207 GCA_049647905.1 Elainellaceae cyanobacterium
CGCTACGAGCTTAATTGACCAAGCTCAGCAGCTCATAGACTTCGGTTATCGAGAACTTTGAGAATCAGTATCAATCTGTGCCCTCATGCTTTTGGGCATCTAGAAACTGACGCAGCTCCGCGATCGCGCTATCAGCCGATTGAGGACGGTACTGACCCGCCCAAAAACCAGCCAAAGACTCCTGAGCATCCTCAGCCAGCTCTGCCCGACGATCCTCGTAGTATCGATTTTGAAGAATCTTGATCAGCATTTCTTGCTGATCACGGGGCAACTGCAAAGCAGTCTCCAGTACTTGGTCGAGGGTATACATAGAGCAGTTCTAAGTCACGTGACATCATGCCTAAATCAACTGTAGCGCTCTTTATTGCTATACGCCTTACCCCCTCGCCTAGAGAGCGATCGCCTAGCCCAACAGCTTCAAATCTATTCGCCTCCCGGCCCGCTGCGCGAACGCGAAGCGTGTCCTTTGGACAATCGGCGTAGAAGACGAAGGACCACAGCCCCAAGGCTGCAAAGCCTAAAGTTAGGCCTTATATCCCTAGGACATAACAACCACCATGAGGTGTCGATGGCTACCTGCTTTATCCAAATTAACACCCCCCCCAATTAAACCGATAAACGCGTATTGGCGAAGCGCGATCGCCTCAAGACAGCGCGCGATCGCCCAAGCAAATCCCCTTATCGCTCATGGGCAATAGGACCAAGACTGCCTCTCCTTATTGAGCGACAGTCAAAGGCCGGTCCTCGGGGAGCATCGCCCCCACCGCTTCTCGAACCGGCCCATAAAGCGTATCCCGCTGCCGCGCCGGACGCCCAATAGAGGCGATCGCCCCCCGCAGCTGCTCCGCCGTCATGCAAGTGCCTCCCTTCGCCCCCGCCATGGTGGTAATGTGCTCCTCCATCAGGGTGCCGCCAATATCATTGCAGCCCCAGCGCAGGGCCTCGGTAGCGCCATCTAGCCCCAGCTTCACCCAGCTCGGCTGATGGTTCACAATCCACTCGCCGAGGAACAGCCGCGCCACTGCCATCAGGTGCAGCGCGTCGGCCAGCACCGGCTGGTCGCGGCCCACCCGCCGCCGCAGGGGCTTGGGGGCTTCTTGGCCCACAAAGGGCAGCACGATAAACTCCGTAATGCCAACGTCTCCCCGCGCCTTGGCCCGCTGCTGCAGCGATCGCAGCTGGGCCAAATGCTGGATTTGCTGCAGGGGGGTCTCAATGTGACCGGAGAGGATGGTGCTGGTGGTGGGCAGACCGCAGCGATGGGTTGTCTCAACAATCTCAAGCCAGGTGGCGCTGTTGATTTTCTCAGGGCAGAGCACCCGCCGCACCTCGTCGTCCAGCACTTCCGCCGCTGTCCCTGGCATGGAGCCCACCCCCGCGTCCCGCAGCGCCTTGATCACGGTCTCGTAGGTCAGCCCATCTTCTCGGGCAATAAACTGCACCTCTTGGGGAGAGAAGGCATGGAGATGCAGAGCCGGAAACTGAGTCTTAATCTGGCTAACCAGATGGGTGTAATACGCCAGGGAGGTGCCGTCGCGCTTTGCGCCAGGGTGCAGACCGCCCTGCATACAGATTTCCGTTGCCCCCAGAGCCACCGCATCCGCCGCTTTGCTGAGGATAGTGGCCCCATCTAGCCAGTAGGCCCCCTCGCTGCCCTCATCCCGCCGGAAGGCGCAAAAGCTGCAGTGCTGCTCGCAAATGTTTGTAAAGTTGATGTTGCGGTTGATGACGTAGGTCACGGTATCACCCACAAGCTGCTGCCGGAGCTGGTCTGCAGCCTGCTGGATGGTTGCGAAACTCCCTTGGGACTGGTCTGCTGCTGCTACAGAAGCGTCGCCAGTCACTATCGCTTCTGAATTCACCTGGGTCAGCAGGAGCAGTCCATCGGCCTCATTCAAAGGCTGACCGTTGAGCGCCTTAGTGACGACCCTATCGAGTCTATGTACCCAGCTCATAGTCTGTTTATAAAATTTCTTAGTTCCCTATAGTGTAGCGGCTTAAGTGTAGCGGCTCATAAGGCCGACCAGAGACAGAACAGGGAGCATGCGGCAATTCTTCCAACGGGGTATGGTCGACTCTTCAGTAGAATAGGAGTGGATATTGTGGGCTGAAGCTATGTTCTACTGGTAGGCTGATGCCGCCTAACTCGGCTTCAGCTGATATAGCCCACTGTCGATACAAAACACGCTTTAGACCGCCACCATGGAAGAATTTTGGGACAACATTCTACGCTATCCCCGCTACATGATCTCCGTTACGTTAGGGGTGGTCTATACCTACGTTGAGCCATTGGTTCCCTTGCTCAAGCGCCCCATCACCGCAATTCCGCTGGTGGGCTTGGCGGTGTCGTCTCTGGTCTTTGTTGTGCTAACGCTGCAGGCCATGCTGGGGCTAGGCGGGACTCCGGCGCTATAGCCTTCGGTTTACGGGCATTGTCTATATACTTTCTCTGGCTAAGCGTTGGCGTCATTCAGGTTCGTCCCCATAGATCTCATGAGATCCCTAATAGCAATAGCCCCGTTCAGAGGGTGTTTGAAGAGTCGCAAAAGTTCTGCATTACCCCCCTCAATCCCCCCTTGGTAAGGGGGGAAGTCGGAGTTCTTCCCTTGGCTTTAGCGCAGCCTGCCCGAAGGGCGTAGGGGAGTTAGAAGGGGTGAGGCAAGAGCGTAATGCTTCAATCGACAGGTTGCAAACATCCTCTCAGCATCAACGATTTAGATTTGAATTTAGTTGAAGGAGAACAAAATGGCCGATACCCGCCGAGTCGCTCGGGTTGCAGAAATGATTAGGCGCGAGGTCAGCCAGCTGCTGTTTTCTGGCATCAAAGACGATCGCGTCGGGACCGGTATGGTCAGCGTGACCAACGTCAACGTCTCTGGCGACCTGCAGCATGCCAAAGTGTTCGTCAGCATCTACGGCACAGAGGATGCCAAGGCCCAAACCATGGAGGGCCTCCAGGCAGCGACAGGTTACGTTCGCGGCGAACTGGGGCGGCGCATGCGTCTGCGTCGGACGCCGGAGATCATCTTTTTGGAAGACCGGGGCCTTGAAGAAGGAACCCGAATCATTTCCCTAATCAACAAGATCAGTCGCGATAGCGAGAAACGGGGGCAAGAGGATGACCATCAATCAGAGGAGGCGCTGAACAGCGGACCCGCCGATCAAGCGGAGCCAGCCGCTAGCCCACAGGATGATGATGCCATAGCGTTCGACAGCATTCCGTCGGCAGAAGAGTAGCGCCATGCTTCCAGACTGGCGATCGCTTTCCCTACCGCAGCAGGTGGCTCAGATGGTTGTGGCTCGCGCCTCGGGGCACCTGTTTGACCACCAGATTGCCTATCCGGCTTGGGAGCCGCCCCAGGGCCTCCTGCAGAACTGGGTGAGTGAGCTAGGTATTGGGGGCGTTATTTTACTGGGGGGCAGTGCCGCTGAGGTGCATCAACGCTGCCAGCAGCTGCAAGATTGGGCTGCCGTGCCGCTGTTCTTGGCGGCAGATATTGAAGAGGGGGTTGGCCAGCGGTTTGCTGGGGCCACCTGGTTTCCGCCGCCGATGGCGATCGCCCACATTTGCCACAACAATTTCACGCAGGCCAAAGCGTACGCCCGCACCATGGGGGCCGTGACGGCCCAAGAAGCCTTGGCGGTGGGGCTCAACTGGGTCCTAGGGCCGGTGGTAGATGTCAACAACAATCCCGATAACCCGGTGATCAACGTGCGGGCCTTTGGCGATGACCCAGCGACGGTCGAAGCTTTGGCCGTTGCGTTTATCGAAGGTGCCCGCGCCTACCCGGTGCTCACTGCGGCCAAGCACTTCCCCGGCCACGGCGACACCGCCGTCGATTCCCACCTAGAGCTGCCCACCATCCACCACGACCGCGATCGCTTGGAGTCCATCGAGCTGCCCCCGTTTGAGGCGGCGATTAAGGCGGGGGTTGACAGCATCATGAGCGCCCACCTGCTGGTGCCCTCCCTCGACCCCCACCGTCCAGCGACCCTATCCCCCAAAGTATTGACAGCGCTGCTGCGCCAGGACTTGGGCTTTGACGGCATCATCGTTACCGATGCCCTAGTGATGGGGGCGATCGCCCAAGCCTATGGCACCGGAGAAGCGGCCGTAATGGCGGTGGAGGCTGGGGCAGATGTGTTGATGATGCCGCTAGACCCCGTTGAGGCGGTGGAGGCGGTCTGCGCTGCGGTGGAGAAGGGG
>JBARYO010000956.1:0-20701 GCA_049647905.1 Elainellaceae cyanobacterium
GGGTGGCGATGCTGGGGCACAAGCATGCTGTGCCCCAACACCGAATCGCCCCAGCCAGGGGCCAAATCAGCCCAGCAGCGCCATGGCCCGCTTTTTCAGCGCCTCCGCCGTGATGCCGTTGAGGTCCATCAGCAAAGCGGCACTGCTCGTCGTCTCGCCCCGCTTCCAAGCAAAGGTATCGCGAGGGGCCATAGACCGCAGCATCACCGGCTCCAGCATTGTGCTGGCCCCACCAGTCACGCCAATAACAGCATCACCACCAAACATCTGCTCAAACCCAGCATCATCCAGGAAACCATCATCTGACTCCGCGCAGGTCTCCCAGGCCACATCCGAAGGACGGTACAGCCGTCTAGGACTGATGACGGACACAATACGGGTACCGATGCCCTCTTGCTCCAAAATGGCGGCAGCGTCATACACCGGCAGCAGCGCCATGTCCCCTAGCACCGCGAATACCACGGTCTTGTCGTACTGGTCGCGATCGCCCGACTCATACAGCACAATGCCGCCGTCCCGCAGGCCTTGCTCAGCCTGCTCAAACGTGACGCGCACCGGCAGCGGGGTCTTGCTGGCGGTGATGGTAACGCCCTTATTACGGGACTCCAAAGCCCAGGCATAGCAGGTCTGAATGCTGTTAGCGTCGGGCGGGAATAGGGGAAAGATGTTGCCGTTGCGCATCATGGCGGCTAGGTACGCCTCAATTTCAGGACGCTGGTGCGTCCAGCCATTGCGCCCTTGCTCCAGCGCCCCAGCGGTAAATAGGGTCACCGTCGATGGTGTTGTGCGCCGCAGCTCAGCCATGGCCTGGGTCACCGTCTGCCAGATGGGCAAACCATTGATGGCAAATGATTCGTAGGAGCACCATAAGGTGCGGCCACCCATGAGGGCCACCCCTGCGGCCAATCCCGAGCAGGCGTCCTCGCTCAGGGGTTCGTACACCTGGCCTTGAGGCCCCTGGTTGTACAGATCATCCGTCGTTGGATGACGCACCTTGAGCGCCTGGTTAATGTTTTCGATGCCTGATGCCTCGTTGCCGTCGGCGTTGGTGACAAGGAAGCTCGGGTCGCTCTGTCCCACGTGGGCCACAAGCTCGCCCATGGCGGTAGTGGCTACGCGGCGATCGCCATCTAGGGGATATTCTTCCAAAGGAATCTGCCCCAAATCCGGCAGCGATCGCTCCTTTTCGGTGACGGCCACCTTGGCAGCAGGACCACCCCCAGCGCGGGCACAGTTGGTGCGTACCAGCTCCCACGCCGCTTGGGGTAAGGCTCTGGTTTTCAGGGCTTTAATGACGTCAGTATTCTCTAGGGTATGAAAGGCATAGAGGTTGTGGGATTTTGATCCCTGAGCATGCATGCCAGCCCCCTTGAGCTGCTTGATGATCAGCACAGTGTGGGTACCGCTTAGGGCCGCTTGGGCCGCGCCTTGCGCTGCCGTCAGCATGGCCTTGGTAAAGGCCATGCGGCCATCAATAGAGAACAGCGTGCTGTCAACGTAAGCTTCCGATTGATTTTGATCGTCAAAATCCTTCGCGTCTACTAAGACGACGTTGTCAAACCCGTTACCCCGCCAGTAGTCTTCCATCTCGGCGTTGCTGAAGGTGGAGACCATGCTGTGGTGCTCTTGGGAGTAGCCATTCCACACCAGCACCGGCAGAAAGTTGGTCACGGTGGGAAACGCTGTATGGAAATGCGCCATGGCGCTCATAATATAGGGCTCTCCTAAGCCGCCGTCGCCGACGGTGAAGGGAAACAGGGTGCCCTGGTTCAGCAGCGCTGCCGACATGGCAAAGTGCTGCCCTTGCCCTAAAGGCCCGGCAGGGGACAACACCCCAGGGATGTAGCCGGAAAGGTGCCCCAAAAGACCATGCAGCTCGCGGAAGCGATCGCGCATTTCTTGCACGGTGTAGATGCCCATGGCCTCTAAAGAGCTGTCAAGGAACATGGCGCTGTAGAAGCCCGGCGCATGGTGTCCGACTTCCGTGAGGATATTTTTGTGGCCTAGCATCACCAGTGCCGCGTAGGCTTCAGCCTGGCTCGCAAACCCGCCAGGATGTCCTGATGCCTTGCTGCTGGTCACTTGAAGCGTCAGGTAGCGCAGGGCGTCAGCATACAGCATGGTTTGGTAGACTGATGCATCATCACTGGGGTCACTGATGGCGATCGCTCCCTCATCAATGGCCGACGATTGACCATATTGCTCGTAGCCAGCAGGGGCATCGCCAAAGTACTGAATACCTTCCCAGAAGGCGGGCCGGGTGACAGCCGTCATGAATTTAGATCCTCGTTTGTGGCCTGACTAATCTAGCTCGCTCTACAGGGTCAAAGTTCCGTCAACATTGTTCAGTCAACACCCCCGCAGGCAACCTTAAGCGATCCTACCCCTAAACTGTCATCGCCGATGATGAGGTCTGGACCAATTCCAGGTCAAGATTGGGCTGACTCCAGACTTGATCGTCAAGGGCCATTTGGTCAATCAAGCTGGCAAGCCGCAGCGCCTTGAGCGCCTGCTCCCCTCCTACTGAGGGCTGAAACCCGCCCCGAGCGCAATGGACAAAATGCTCTAGCTCGGCATGTAGTGGCTCAATATTGCTGGTGTAGACCTTCTCGATCAACCCATCTTGCCGGTAGAGAACCTGGCCGTGATCTGTAGAATAGTTCGCGGTAGTTTGGCGGTGAATCAGAATCTCGCTGTTGAGGAAATCAGCTTCCGTCAGGGACTGGCGGCAGTGGGCCACGATGCGGCGAATTTTACGATGGGTTACCTTGCTCGCCGTCAAAGTTGCCACAATGCCGTTGTCAAACCTGAGGGTCGCCGTGACGTAGTCAAGCTGCCCAGACCCCGAGGCTCGGCTCCCACTTGCTGTCAGGTGCATAACTGGCGCACCGACGAGTTCAAGCAAAAGATCAATGTCGTGGATCATGAGATCCAGCACAACAGAAACGTCATTCGCCCGGTCAGAATAGGGGCTCATGCGATGAGCCTCTATCGCTAGAAGTTCTTCTGTCTTAAGGACTTGACTGAGCTCTTGAAAGGCTGGGTTAAAGCGCTCAATATGACCGACCTGCAGCACACATTTGAACTGTGCTGCAGCATTGACAAGGGACTCAGCCTCGTTGATGCTGGCTGCAATTGGCTTTTCAATCAGCACATGAATGCCGGACTTGAGGCAGGCCATGCCGACTTCGTAATGTAGCCTTGTCGGTACCGCAATACAAACGGCGTCAACATGGGGCAGCAGATCGCGGTAATGTTCAAAGAACTGGGCCTGATATTTGCTTGCTGTATCAAGACCCCGCTCGACATTGACATCGGCAACGCCGACAAACAACACGTCCTTTAGCAGACTTAAAACACGAGCATGGTGCTGCCCCATACTGCCAACGCCGATAATACCGACTCGAAGCGGTTGCTGCTCTCCGCGAGCGCTGTGGGTAGAATAACCGGCGGGTTGATTCGCTTGCACGCCCCTGTTTCCTCCTATGAATACGCAGGATGGAGATCTGACGTAACTATTCAATAGATAAATCTGACGCCAGACCTAACGCCATAGGCGCTATCGTTGTTGCAGCTCATTATTACAGCCTGTGTAGCCTGCATCAGTGAATCGATAGGCTCATCTTGCTTGCATTCGCTGATCGTACCACGAGTATCTAAGCCCAAAGCAGATCAATCCTTGGAGCCGACTTTACCTTCAATCATAATGAAGAAACAAATTGCTTGTACTCAGAAAAGGCGCGTTTCAATGACCAAGGCTAGCTTATGCCCCTAACAATTTTGGTGGTTGACGACGACATTGGTATCCGAACAGCGGTTGCGGATTACCTGAATCTGTCTGGCTATCTCACCATCGAGGCGAGAGATGGTGAGGATGCGTTAGAAAAGGTGGATCAGTATCATCCCCATCTCGTGATTGCTGACATTGGTATGCCTCGGATGACGGGCTATGAGTTCATCCAGCAGCTTCGTCGCCGTCCGGCGTTTCGCCTGCTGCCTATTATCCTTTTGACGGAGCGAACCACTACGGAAGAGCGTGTCCGGGGCTACGAGACGGGGTGTGATGCCTACTTACCCAAGCCCTTTGAGCTCAAAGAACTCAGCGCCGTGGTCCGCAACCTGCTGGAGCGATCGCAGCTGATTCAGACGGCATGGCAACTCCAGATGCATAATCAGGAGGCTGGCGGCACGCGTCGCCCAGCAGCGAGTTCAGCCACAGCGAATATAGCCACTGATAGCTTGACTGCTGACCCTTCACCCTCCGTCCCTGTTGATCTGACAACCCGAGAGCAAGAAGTGCTCAATCTTTTGATAAAGGGCTGGTCCAACGCTCAAATTGGCGATGCGCTCCATCTCAGCGCCCGCACTATTGAAAAATATGTCAGCAGCCTGCTGCGTAAAACCAATGTCAGCAACCGGGCTGAACTGGTACGCTTTGCTGCTGACCATAATCTGATTTAGGCCTCGAGTTGGCGGCTAGGGCGCAGTGGTCTGCGTGACGCGGGTCAGTAGTCCGTCACAGGCATCTAACAGCAGATCAATCACATGCCGGAACCCATCTGCTCCGCCGTAATAGGGGTCTGGCACCTCTTTATCGCTGTACTCTGAGGTAAATTCGCACATCTGCTTTACCTTGTGGCGATGTTCCCCCGTCGGGTCGAGACGAAGAATGTCGCGGTAGTTGTCCTGATCCATAGCCACAATCAGGTCGAAGGCGTCAAAATCGTCAACAACGAACTGGCGGGCCTGCCCTGAGAGGGTAATCCCTTGCTGACGCGCGGCTTGGGTCATGCGGCTATCTGGAGCGCTGCCGATGTGGTAACTCGATGTCCCTGCGGAGTCACAGTGGATTTGGTCTTGCAGCTGCTTCCGCTGAATCAGATGGTTCATGATGCCTTCAGCCGACGGC
Organism: Elainellaceae cyanobacterium; assembly: GCA_049647905.1. Taxonomy (GTDB): domain Bacteria; phylum Cyanobacteriota; class Cyanobacteriia; order CAKZMO01; family CAKZMO01; genus JBCCAG01. The sequence goes on from JBARYO010000956.1 coordinate 4,910, forward strand.
GATCGACAGATGTTACCGAGGCAAACAAACAAAATTTTATAGGCCATTGCAATGCATGATTACGGCACGTGAGAGACGAGCGGCCAGAACAGAGAGGGAGGTGCTATACTCACAGCAAGGCCAGCTCATGTGGTTGGTGCGTTGGGGCATGTAGCTCAGTGGATAGAGCATCAGATTCCGGTTCTGAGGGTCGGGGGTTCGAATCCCTCCATGCTCGTTTAGTGTAACCCGCTTTGGGGTTACCTCATCGGTTGGCCGTTACTGGTGGCGGTTTGCCGTTACCCTGGAGAATGCCGATCGTTCTTTTGTCGCCGTGTTCTCTCCCATTGACTTACTGTGGGCTCTAATAGGCTTGCTATTGACCATAGGCGGTACCTTCCTAGAAGCCTCTATGGCCGGGATTCCGTTGAACTGGGCAGATCCGGCAGTTCCAGTATTGTCGCTGCGGGTGACTTGGCAGGTTGGGGCCGTATTGCTAATTGGTAGCTTGGGCGGTCGCAACGCGGCGGCTATTTCTCAAATTGCCTATTTGTTGATTGGCCTCACTTGGTTTAACGTCTTCACGGCTGGCGGTGGTCCTAACTATGTCTTTCAACCCACCTTTGGCTATCTCCTCGGTTTTGTCCCAGCGGCCTGGCTTTGTGGCTGGTTAGCGTTTCGGCTCCCCCGGCGTCTAGAGTCTCTTGCGTTTAGCAACCTATGCGGTTTGCTGACCATTCATGCGGCTGGACTGAGCTATTTAATCGTGGTTCACGCCGCTACCTGGGACAATACCAGTCTAGGGGTGATCTCCCGGGCCGCGTTCAATTATTCGCTCCTTCCGCTTCCAGGACAGCTCGTTTTGGTCTGTGCTGTGGCGGTAATTGCCTTCTGTCTCCGCCATCTTTTACTGTACTGATACAGAACTATCCCTGTGTTGCCCTGCAATGACCGTTAAAAATCGCCTCTTTTGGATTGCTGCCGCGATCGCGATCGCCCTCGATCAGCTGACGAAGTACTGGGTTGTTCAGGGCATGCGGCTGCAGGAAACAATACCCATTTGGGACGGGGTATTTCACTTCACCTACGTGCTCAATACTGGTGCAGCCTTTAGCCTATTTCGCGACAGCGGCGGCTGGCTGCGATGGCTATCGCTGATTGTCAGTTTGGGCTTGATAGCCCTTGCGCTGCTGGGTCCGCCCATGATTCGCTGGGAGCAATTTGGGTTTGGGTTTATTTTAGGCGGGGCTTTGGGGAACGGGATTGACCGTTTCGACAGCGGAGCGGTGGTCGATTTTCTCGATTTCCGGCTGATTCGCTTTCCGATTTTCAACCTGGCTGACGTGTTCATCAATGTGGGCATTGCCTGTCTGCTGATTGCGGCCTTTTGGCAATCTGGGCAGTCGAATCGAACGGGCTAGCGGGCCTAAGATCTAGCGATCGCCCCTACGGCTGCCGTAGATAGCTCATCATGCTACCGTAGTGTGGCAACGCCCCTGTGATGCTTCGGGTGCGGCACAGCTTCGCCAATTCCATACCCATTCGACCCACGATGAATTCATGGAGACGCATGCCAGTCACAACGCTGATTGTACTGGCTTCTCTCAGCTTAGCCGTGCTGACCCTGAGGGCATATGAGCTGCCGCCCTTAGGGCAAAGGCGTGCCAATTCATCCCCTTTGTCAAACCCGGAACCCTCTCCTAAGTTGGGGCCTGTGCCGACTGACGCGCCAAAGCCAGACCTCCCGCGCCGGACTGGTGTCCTCGCTTCAAGAGACGCCAGCAGCGAAATTACACTGCGCTACCGGCCCGCCGTACAGTCCTCGGTTCAGGGATACGGGGCACCAGGGGATGTTGTCACGATTTTGCAGCAGACCAGTGGCCTCTATGACTCGTACCAGTGGTATCTGGTTCGGCTCTCGCAGCAGCCTACCGAGGGATGGGTGAGGGGGGATCTGATTCGCGAGCAAGTCGCCCCTGAGATCGATGCTTTTGCTGAGCCTTCAGCCTATACCAGAGAAGAGCTCGCTTACTTTCGAGAGATTGCCTTTGGTAACGAATTCGGCGATAACAGTCAACACATTCGCAAGTGGACTGAGGACATCACTATTCGCGTCCATGGTCGGCCCACGAGCCGCGATCGCAACACCTTAGACACCGTGGTCAATGAGCTGAACGACCTCATAGGCCGCTACAGTAAGGGGGTTCAAGCTTATGAGCTGAATGATTGGGATACTCGGCAGGCTAGCTTAAACATCTACTTTGTACCCCATCTCGAATTTTCAAACTATGAGCCCAATTATCAGCCTGGAAACCTCGGGTTTGCCTACGTCAATTGGAAACAGGACCGCATCTACAAAGGCCAGATTCTCATCAGCACAACGGACATCACCCAGGCAGAGCGATCCCACCTCATTCGCGAAGAGCTAACTCAGTCCCTGGGCTTGCTGCAGGATTCTAACCGCTACGAGGACAGCATTTTTTACCAAGGCTGGACCAGCGTCACAAGCTACAGCGCCATTGACCAGGCTGTGATCGAGATGCTATATCATCCCAAAGTTTTGCCGGGGATGAGCAGCTATGACGTGGCGATCGCACTCGGAGAGAGGCCAGCACCCGATGCCAACGGTCGACTTGGTCTGAGAGGATTAGAGGTCATCAATCGCCTCATCAATTAGCGATCGCCGTGAGCCGAGCTGTGGAAGCGCAGGTTGCTTAGAACCTGGTGGTTGAACCAAGCGGGAAGCAGATGCGGCAATCCGGATCACGCACAACCCGCCGGAACATCTGGTTGGTCGTAACATTGTCCGCTACCAAGTTGCCACCGATGCGACCCAGGCTTATCTAGACGCCCACAATGTCAGTCGCCGCAGTAGGCAATCAAATCGATTTCTACATCGCCATAGGCCGCTAACGCGGTGACCCCTACCGTGGTTCGTCCCGGCAAGCCATTTTCTGGAAAATACGAGGCGTAGATTTCGTTCACAGGGTCATAGAAACGGAAATCGGTGACAAAGATCCGGGCCATAGTCACGCGGTCAAAGCCCGATCCAGCCCGATCCAGCACCAGCTTCAGGTTTTCCATGACGCGAATGGTCTGGGTTTCGATGCTGCCCCGCACCACCTGCCCCGTTCCGGGATCTTCGGCCAGCTGACCGGTGACAAACAAGAAATCTCCTGCCCGGACGGCATGGGAATAGGGGGCAACCGATGGGAGAATGTCGTCGGGTAAGTTAATACGCTCGAACATAGGTGCTTTTAGTAGTGCTTTATCGATGAATGGGCCAGCATTGACCTCAGTTATATCACTTATGCTCCGCTGCTCTATCATCATTCCAACGCTCAACGAAGTCGACTGCATCGGCCCAACGTTGCTCAACTTGATCCAGCTTCAGCCCTACCCCTTTGAAATTGTGGTGGTGGACGGCGGCAGTACTGATGGCACCCAGGCGGCGATCGCTCAGCAGGCCGCCATCAGCCCGATTCCCATCATCGTCATCCACCACGCCCCCGGACGCGCGGTACAGATGAATGCGGGGGCCGCGACCGCGAAAGGGGAAATGCTCTGCTTTCTCCACGCCGATACTTGGGTTCCGGCGGATGTGGTAGGGCTGATTGATCAAACGCTCACGCCGCTAGATGTTGTGGGCGGTGGCTTTATTTCGCTGATGCAGGGGCCAACCGTGACCCGCTGGGGCACCTCGCTGCACAACTATCTCAAGACCTTCTACGCGCCGCTGCTGTTTCGACCTCACTTGTTTTTGCGGGGGTTGCGGCTGCTGTTTGGCGACCAGGTAATATTCTGCCGCGCCGAGGCATTTTTGGCCTGCGGTGGATTTGACCCGGCGATGCCAATTATGGAGGATGGCGATCTATGTCTGCGGCTGGTGCGGCAGGGGCGACTGCAGCTGGTGAACCGGGTGGTGTTCTCTAGCGATCGCCGAGTGGCACAGTGGGGACCGCTGCGGGCGAATCTGATCTATCTGATGATTGGCGTTTTGTGGGGGGTGGGGTTACCGACGCCGTGGCTGAAGCGGTTTTATGAGGATGTACGCTAAATCTATTGCGGACGATGAGATCTCAATCAAAGCCTACGCCACTTCTATCAATGACTGGGGCTGATGTCTGACAAGGGGCACACCCTTCTACAGCCGCTCACTCTGTGGCCTGCTCAAAACCAACCTGGAAATCTCGGAAGAAGGCTTGCAATGCAAGATCACTGTTAAATAAACCTGATACGACATAGCAAAAACTTATATTTAAGCGGTCTTGTTATTTGCCAAGATTATCACTACAGTGTAATCAAGTCATTCAACACAACACATTTCACTCAACATCATGGTTTATATCACTACTGCTCCTGCTGCCCAGTTCGTGCCCGAAACCAAGACACCTGATACAAAAGCTGTCGGCAGCCCCAACCTTGAAGCAACCTTGAAAGCCGCCCTCGAACATGCCCGTCGAATGACGCAGATGTTCAGCATTGAGGCCCCAGAAGTCGCGATCGCCTGGGAAACCGTTGAGGAACTGCAGAGCGCAAAAGCCCGCAAGACCTATTCCCACAGCGTCACGCCAAAAGCGGCTTTTGCCCGCTACTGTGAAGCAAATCCAGCTGCTCTTGAAGCCCGAATTTACGACTGCTAATCTTTGCCGTGAATCGCCTTGCACAGCGCTAGATTATCTTTTTTTCGACTCTATCATCAGCTCAAACGAAGGCTGCTTTTGCTGAGGCAAGACTGCTGTGAGTGGGCAACCCCGGTTTGCGTTTGATTGCGAACCTGCCGAAAAGGGCAAGCCCAGACGGAAAATAAGAACCGCAAATTATTCAGACCGTCTGGACTTATGACTCGACGTAAGCGTGTAGGGATTTTGACCAGCGGCGGCGACTGCGGGGGGCTAAACGCCGTCACCCGCGCTGCGGTACGCCGTGCCCGAGACTACGGCATCGACATCTACGGCATTAGAGACTCTACGATGGGTCTGCTAAACCGCCCTGTCGAAGCCGAGCTTCTGGATATGAAGCGGGTTTCCGGCATTCTTCGCTACGGGGGCACTGTACTCGGCACGATCAACAAAAACAACCCCTTCGCTTTCCCCATGCCGGATAGCGCCATCGTCGACCGCTCGGAAGAAGTGATCGAAGGGTACCACCGGCTGGAGCTAGACGCCCTGATTGGCATTGGCGGCGACGGCAGCTTAGCCATCCTCAACAAACTGGCCCGGCAGGGCAACTGGAACCTCGTCGGCGTCCCCAAAACCATCGACAACGACGTGGGGACCACCGAACATTCCATTGGGTTCCACACGGCCCTCAACATTGCCGTAGAAGCCCTAGACCGACTGACCTATACCGCCATCAGCCACAGCCGCGTCATGGTCCTAGAAGTTATGGGGCGCGATGCGGGCCATATTGCCATTAGCGCTGGCATCGCCGGGGGAGCCCACGCAATTCTGATTCCTGAAATTCCCTACTCCGTGGATAACCTATGCGAAAGGCTGCTGGAGCGCCGGGCCAGGGGCCACAACTTTAGCCTGGTGGTGGTGGCAGAGGCGGTGAAAACCGAAACCAGCGAGCCTGTATGCTACACCAACAGCCTGGGGCAGACCCTGTATGGCGGCATTGGCCAGTACATCGGCAACGAGATTGCCAGCCGCACCGGCATTGAAACCCGTGTCTCCACCCTGGGGCATCTGCAGCGGGGCGGTACCCCCTCGGCGCTGGACCGGCTTTTGGGGGCAGCCTTTGGCGTCGCGGCCATTGACCTAGTCGCCCAGAATAAATTTGGCCGCATGGTGGCCTGGCAAAATCGTCGGGTTGTAGATGTGCCAATTGAAGAGGCGATCGCCCAGTATCGTTCGGTGGAAGTCGATGGGGTGCTGGTGGAAACCGCCTTGGGCCTCAACACCTACATCGGTGAATTGGAGCAAGTAAAACGGGGACCTGCAGAGGTCCCCGAAATCAACGTTAGTGTGGCAGCAGCTAGCTGACCGTCGTCAGCAGCTTGTCATCCACAGTGCTTGCCGTCACTTCTACCGCGTCAGATTCAGACGGCGGCACCACCTGCCAAAAGCTCGGCAGCATCTTCTCCCAATGGTCTAGGATTTGCTGCGCCTTCTGGCTACCGGTACGCTCCACATGGGCCTCAATCAGAGATTTGAGCTGCGTTTCGCCCGCTGCCGTCTGCACCCGCTGGATGGAGACAATCTCCGGATTCATCTTCTCCGGCAGATTACCCTCGTCATCTAAGAAGTAGGCTAGTCCGCCGGTCATCCCAGCGCCGATGTTGCGTCCAGCGCGGCCAAGCACCACGACAACGCCGCCGGTCATGTACTCACAGCAGTGGTCGCCTGCCCCTTCGATCACGGCCTGCCCTTTGGAATTGCGCACCGCAAACCGCTCGCCAGCCTGGCCATTGGCGTATAGCGTACCGCCGGTTGCACCATAGAGGCAGGTGTTGCCGATAATCACGTTTTCAGCAGGGTCATAGGCCGCCTCGGGCAGTGGCTTCACGATAATTTCGCCGCCGTGCATGCCCTTACCCACATAGTCATTGGCCTCGCCTTCCAGGTGAAGCACCATGCCCGGCAGGGCAAAGGCTCCGAAGCTCTGGCCAGCGCTGCCTTTGAAGTTGAGGGTGATTTGGCCTGTGAAGCCGCTGTTGCCGTGCTGCTTGGCGATCGCCCCCGACAGCCTTCCGCCAACGGAACGGTCGGTGTTGACGATGGCCACGTCCTTCGTTAGGGTGCCTTGGTTCGTAATGGCAGCGGTGATGGCCGGATCGCTGAGGATCTCGTCGTCCAATACCGGACCGTTGCTATGCACGTCTTCGTGATTCAGCCAGCCCCGCTCTTCGCGCACGTCGGGCAGGGCCAGTAGGCAGTCCAGGTTAAGGACGTTGGTCTTGGTTAGCTTGGCATCGTCGCTGACCTTGAGCAGGTCGGTGCGGCCCACCACCTCTTTGAGCGAGCGGTAGCCCAGATGGGCCAGCAGCGATCGCACTTCTTCAGCGATGAAGTAGAAGAAGTTGACCACATGCTCGGGAATGCCAGTAAAGCGCTTGCGCAGCTTCTCTTGCTGGGTCGCGACGCCCACCGGGCAGTTGTTGGTATGGCAGATGCGGGCCATGATGCAACCTTCGGCAATCATGGCGATGGAGCCGAAGCCATATTCTTCTGCCCCCATGAGCGCCGCCATAATCACATCCCAACCGGCTTTAAGACCGCCGTCCGCCCGCAGGATGACGCGATCGCGCAGGCCGTTGTTGAGCAAAACCCGATGGACTTCGGTAACGCCTAGTTCCCAGGGCACCCCAGCATGCTTAATTGAGCTGAGGGGCGACGCCCCGGTACCGCCATCGTGGCCGGAGATTTGAATCACATCGGCGTTGGCTTTAGCCACACCCGCGGCAATGGTGCCGATGCCAATTTCCGCCACCAGCTTCACAGACACTTTGGCCTCAGGGTTGATCTGGTGCAGGTCGAAAATCAGCTGGGCTAGATCCTCAATGGAGTAGATGTCGTGGTGGGGCGGCGGCGAGATCAGAGTGACCCCCGGCTTAGAGCGCCGTAGGGTGGCGATGTAGGCGCTCACCTTGCGGCCCGGAAGCTGCCCCCCCTCCCCAGGCTTAGCGCCCTGGGCGATTTTGATCTCAATTTGCTTGGCGCTCATCAGGTATTCAGGCGTGACGCCAAAGCGACCTGAGGCCACCTGCTTAATGGCAGAACTCGCCGTGTCGCCGTTGCGTAGCCCCTTGAGGTGGGGCATGGTCTGAGAGTGGCCCTGCTCGTCCACATCCTCCAGCACCTTGAAGCGCACCGAATCTTCCCCGCCCTCGCCAGAGTTGGATTTGCCGCCAATGCGGTTCATGGCCACGGCGAGGGTTTCGTGGGCCTCGCGGGACAGGGAGCCTAAGGACATCCCCCCGGTGCAGAACCGGTGCAGAATGTCTTCCACAGATTCCACCTCATCGACCGAGATGGGGTCGCGATCGCTCGTCAGATCCAACAAATCCCGTAGGGCCGTGGGCGGGCGGTTAGCGATTTGCTGCTTGTAGACCTCATAGTGGTCGTAGTCCTTATCCCCTACTGCTTTATGCAGGGCTTTCACTAGCTCGGGGCTGTTCATGTGGTACTCCCCACCGGGCTTGTACTGCACAAAGCCGAAGTTTTGCAGCTTTTTGGAGATTTCGGGGAACGCCCGCTCGTGGATGGCAATCACCTCTTGGGCAAGATCCTGGGTGCTGAGGCCGCCGACGCGGGATACCGTTCCCTTGAACGCCGTCTGCAGCAGATCGGGGCCAATGCCGATGGCCTCAAAAATCTGCGCCCCATGGTAGCTAGAGAGCAAAGAGATGCCCATCTTAGAGAGGATCTTGAGCAGTCCAGCCTCGACGCCCTTACGGTAGTTGGTCTGGGCCTGGATGATGGAAATTTTCTCCAGTCGCCCTTTCTCCATTTGGTTTCGGGTCTTGGTGCTGCCCCACCAGTGGCGCACCGTCTCTAGGGCCAGGTAGGGGCATACAGCGCTAGCGCCAAAGCCAACCAAACAAGCGAAGTGGTGAGTGCTCCAGCATTGAGCTGTGTCAATCACGAGGGAGACCTTCATCCGCAGACCAGCGGTAATCAAGTGGTGGTGGACCGCACCGGTCACTAGCAGCGGTGGTAGGAGGCTGTAGTCCACGTCGGTGCCGCTTCCTTCCCCATCAGGGTGGCGGCGATCGCTGAGGATCAGCACCTGCGCCCCGTTTTCCACCGCTTCAGCAGCGGACTTGCAGAGGGCGGCGATCGCCTGCTCGAACCCGGCAGGCCCATCATTAATCTTAAATAATGTGGACAGCTCTGCCACCTGGAAGCCAGAGTTTTTCACTGCCGCTAGCTCCCCGTCATTGAGCACCGGGGAGGTCAGCTTGATCTGACGGGCATACTCGGGCTTTTCCTCCAGCAGGTTGCCCCTGGCCCCCAGCTGCATGGCGAGAGACATCACCAAACTCTCCCGCAGCGGGTCAATGGGCGGATTGGTCACCTGGGCAAAGCGCTGCTTGAAGTAGTCGTACAGCAGGCGAGGCTTGTCGGAGAGCACGGCTAACGGGATATCATCCCCCATACAAAACGTGGGCTCTTTGCCTTGAGACGCCATGGCCTCAATGATCATCTCCACGTCCTCAGTGGTGTAGCCAAAGGAGGCCTGCTGGCGCAGCAGGGTTTGGTCGTCGAGCTGAGTGGTCTCTTGAAAGCCTTGGGGCTGAATCTCATAGCGATGGGCGGCGAGCCACTCACCGTAGGGCTGCTGGCTCGCCACCTGCTGCTTGATGTCCCAGTTACGCATCACGTCGTGGCGCTCTAGATCTACGGCGATCATTTCACCCGGTGCGAGACGGCCTTTTTCCACCACCTCAGCCTCGGGCACAGGCACGACACCGGCTTCAGACGCCACAATGATCCAGCCATCCTGGGTGATGCAGTAGCGAGCCGGACGCAGGCCATTGCGGTCTAACGCCGCACCCACGGTTTTGCCATCGCTGAAGACCAGCAGGGCAGGGCCATCCCAGGGCTCCTGAATGCCGCTGTAGTACTCGTAATAGTCGACAATTTCGGGGCGCTCTTTAAGGGCGGGCTGGTTCTGATAGGCCTCCGGCACCATCACCGTTACGGCCTCCATGGGGCTGCGGCCCGAATGAACCAGTAGCTCTAGCACATTGTCTAAGCTGGCCGAGTCGCTGTTCTCCGGCTTGACAAGCGGCTTGATGGTGTCGAAGCGATCGCCCCAGACCTCATGGGAGAGATCGGCCTCCCGCGCCATCATCCAGTTAACGTTGCCCAGCAGCGTGTTAATTTCGCCGTTGTGGCCTAGCATCCGCATCGGCTGCGCTAGGGGCCAGCGGGGCAGCGTGTTGGTGCTAAAGCGGCGGTGGTAAAAGGCGAAGGCACTCTCGTAGTTCTCGTCTTTGAAGTCAAGATAGAACTCTCCTAGCACCGCCGAGCGCACCATTCCCTTATAGGTAATGGTGCGGCCTGAAAGAGAGCAAATATAGAGATCATCTAGGGCAGCTGTTTCCGCATCGGAGAGCTGACCAGACGTCAGCATCTCAATCATCCGATTATCCATCCGGCGGCGCAGCAGGTACAGTTCCCGCTCTAGCTCGTCCTCTTCAAAGGCGGATTGAAGTATAATCTGCTCAATCTGAGGTTGGTTGTCGCGCGCTTGGGGTCCGAGCACAGATGGATTGACCGGCACCTCACGCCAACCCAAGGTGCTAAAGGCAGACTCAGCCACCTCTTCCTCTATTAGCTGCTTTGCCACGTCTGCGACGCTGCCCTGGGGCAAAAACACCATTCCCACCGCCAGGGTTTGGTCTGCGGCTATGCCCGACGTCTCCATCCAGGCCTGGAAGATTTTCCAGGGAATGGCCGTCATGACGCCCGCCCCGTCTCCCGAATCTTGGTCGGCGCTGCAGCCCCCTCGGTGCTCCATGCAGGTCAGGGCACCCAGAGACTTTTGAACCAGCGATCGCGACGCCCGACCGTACTGGTCGGCAATAAATCCAACACCACAAGCGTCACGCTCCTCGACCAACCATCGTTGCCCTGGATGCACTGGATCCGAACCCTGACGTGACTGTGTTTTGATGTTCATAGTGGAATAGTTCCCTCGTAACTGCTATCTGATATGGAAAACGACCTAATAGCCCGGTTGACGTCAGGGCCTGCAAACTGAGGAGCGACAACCTATAAAACATGCTGGCAAGCTGTCCCGATGGGGGCTTTACGCTTCATCGTCTGACGGTGCTAATTTTGTGACCCCTGAGCGCATCAGGCGGGTGCCTTTAGAGTAGAGTTGCCGTTATGCGCCAAGATCGCACAGGTTGCGCCACATAGTCTTCGCCTGCAAACAGACCTACAGCAGCGGTCGGGACAAGGCCAAAAAATGCCAACAGATCTAGCAATCTACCAGTAGTCAGAGGTCTCTGCAAAGACGTCGTCGTCATTTGCCTACGGCCAACATCTCCCCATCAGCTGTCAAACAAGTGGACTAGACATACCACAATACTTGTCCTTTCTACTGTTTGACGGTTACCTAAGCAGCAATTTGCAGAAATACCTGTCTCATTTCGAGCATGTCTGCAACTAGAAGGGACGCGGGTTTCTAGATAAAGCTGTGGGGGCTGAGTTGAAGAAACGACAAAGTTTCTGTGATGTTGGCCGTATTCCTCTAGTCTACCAAGTGGTGCCTGCTATCTTAAAGTCTAGGCTACTGCACTACTGTGAACAGCAATTTGCACTGGCTACGGATGCTACATGAGTTGGCATCGGCAATTTTTTGGAATACTGCTAACGGGCTGTCTGAATGGTTCTTAGAGTAGCTACTATTCACAACGTGTCGTGCTAGCGTCACCGTATCACGCATCCAAAGTGACACCATAGTCGTGGTAGTACTACAGGACTCTGCGGTTGGCCCTTTCGAACGCATACCGCCTCTAAAACACTAGTACTAGATTCCTATTAGGAGAAGCTATCGTGGTTCAAGCTAAAGAAGCGACCTCGCCATCAGTATCCAGCCTCACTCACACCCTATCTCAAAGCTCAGCGGGAATAGCTTGCTCAGAGACACGTCCATGGGGATCGTTCACGGTTCTTGAGGAGGGCCATGGATACAAGATTAAGCGTATTGAGGTCAACCCAGGTCACCGGCTGAGCTTGCAGATGCATCATCATCGTAGCGAGCACTGGATTGTTGTTTCTGGGACGGCTTTGGTAACCTGTGACGAAGCTGAGACGCTCTTATCGAGCAATCAGTCCACCTATGTCCCCCCCTGCGCAAGTCACCGGTTGGAGAATCCAGGCGTTATCCCCCTGATTTTAATCGAGGTTCAAAACGGGCAATATCTGGGGGAGGACGACATCGTCCGCTTCCAAGATGACTACGCTCGCAATAACAAAAAGGACAGCGAATAGCCGCTACAGCTCCAAGACGGCAATAGGCTATAGCTTAAAGCAATGTAGCGCTGCGGTTCGAGTCACTTAGGCCAGCGGTCATCCCAACAAAAACTCAGCACTGGAGGCACCGGGTTCAATATCCTTGCCTCCACTTGCGTTTTGGAGACTCTTTTCTGTACAGTCAGTGACGTTGTCCGGTACAACCATACGACCGCCGCACCCAATCGCCACGCTCAATCGCTATGATATACATTACCGACGCTGCCACTCGAGAACTACGTCGCTTGGAGCAGCAGCAAGGACTTCAGGACGCCTATTTGATAGTAGAGGTGAGCGGCGGCGGCTGCTTGAATTTGTCATACTGCCTAAACTTTAACGCCTCTGTTCCACCGGGCTACATTGAGGCGTCATCCACTAGCCTGTTGTCTGGCGCAGTGAAGCATACTGAGCGTCCACAGGCTGAGCGGGGGGTGGCGATCGCACCGTCAGCGCGCCCCCACGTTACCGGTCTAAGAATCGACTATTCCGAAGACCTTCTAGGGGGCGGCTTCAGATTTCACAATCCTAATGCTGTGAGCACTTGCGGCTGTGGACATTCATTTTCCATAGCTACCCCTATTTCTACGGTACAGGAATCATAACCTTGCCGAAGATGTTAAGACGTTGACCTTTTGCGAAACGGACTGCTAACATGGTAGACCGTTGCAAATAAATTTTCCTCAGCCGATTACCCCAAAAAATGCCAACGATTCAGCAGCTTGTTCGTAGCGAGCGTCAAAAAGCAAAGCAAAAGACCAAATCTCCTGCCCTCAAGAGCTGTCCTCAGCGGCGGGGAGTTTGTACTCGCGTCTATACCACAACTCCTAAAAAGCCCAACTCTGCACTGCGCAAAGTGGCTCGTGTCCGTCTCACGTCTGGCTTCGAGGTGACGGCATACATTCCCGGCATCGGCCACAATCTTCAAGAGCACTCCGTGGTAATGATTCGTGGAGGTCGGGTCAAGGATTTGCCCGGCGTCAGATACCACATTGTCAGAGGAACCTTGGATACCGCTGGCGTTAAAGACAGGCGACAAAGTCGCTCTAAGTACGGCGCTAAACGACCTAAGACGTAAGCGGGCTCGCTGCTGTTGCGGCAGTCTGCGATCGGTCAACCCGTCTACATCAGCTCTCCCAAAATCTTTAGATGCTGATATCGGGCGCTTTAGCTCAATACATCGAAATTAGCACCTCCAATCTAACTAGGTTAACTCTTCTATGTCTCGCCGTACATCAGCGCAAAAACGTACTATCGCCCCCGATCCCAAATACAGCAGCCGTCTTGTCAGCATGATGGTCAGCCGGATTATGGAAAGCGGTAAGAAATCTCTGGCCTACCGTATCATCTACGACGCGTTTGGCATTATTGAGGAGCGCACCGGGACAGACCCGCTAGAAGTGTTCGAGCAGGCTGTCCGTAACACTACGCCGCTTGTCGAGGTGAAAGCTCGGCGCGTTGGTGGTGCCACATACCAGGTTCCGATGGAAGTCCGGTCTGATCGAGGTGTTGCGCTGGCCCTGCGCTGGCTAATCCAGTTCTCTCGACAGCGGGCCGGCAAAACGATGGCGATGCGTCTTGCGAACGAGCTCATGGATGCTGCCAACGAAACAGGTAGTTCTATCCGCCGCCGAGAAGAGACCCATCGTATGGCTGAAGCCAACAAAGCATTTGCCCACTACCGTTATTAGTATGGCTGGTGCGGTATTTGAATGGGTGCGATAAAGAGGTACGGAGGCAGCTGTGGTACGTAGCGTTTCCCTAGAGCGGGTTCGAAACATAGGTATTGCTGCGCATATTGATGCAGGCAAGACAACAACAACTGAGCGCATCCTCTTTTACTCCGGTGTTGTCCACAAAATCGGAGAGGTTCACGATGGGACCGCCGTAACGGACTGGATGGCGCAGGAGCGAGAGCGTGGGATCACCATTACGGCTGCTGCTATCAGCACGAATTGGCGCGATCATCGCATCAATATCATCGATACTCCTGGACATGTTGACTTCACCATTGAAGTTGAACGATCGATGCGCGTTTTGGATGGCGTTATTGCCGTTTTCTGCTCCGTAGGCGGCGTGCAGCCTCAATCCGAGACCGTATGGCGACAGGCAGACCGATATACGGTACCCCGCATTGCCTTCATCAACAAGATGGATCGTACTGGGGCAGACTTTTTCAAGGTCCATGGACAAATTCGCGATCGCCTCCGGGCGAATGCCGTCCCCATTCAAATTCCTATTGGCGCTGAGGATGCCTTCGGCGGCGTTGTTGACTTGGTCAGCATGCGAGCCCGCATCTACAACGATGACTTAGGCGTGGACATGACGGACGGAGAAATTCCTGACGCCATTAAGCCAAAGGCCGAAGAGTATCGCACGATGCTTTTAGAGGCCGTCGCCGAGACCAACGATGCGCTGATGGAAAAGTATTTGGATGGCGAGCCGCTTAAGGAGGACGAACTACGTCAAGCGATTCGTGCTGGTGTGTTAGCAGGAACTCTAATTCCCCTTCTCTGCGGATCAGCGTTCAAAAACAAAGGGGTGCAGCTGCTTCTAGATGCCGTGGTGGATTACTTGCCAGCCCCCATAGACGTACCGCCAATTGAGGGGCTCTTGCCTAACGGGGAGCGAGCCGTACGGTATTCAAGCGACGATGAGCCATTCTCAGCATTGGCGTTCAAAATCATGTCAGATCCCTATGGCCGTCTAACGTTCATGCGGGTATACTCCGGCGTGGTGGAGAAAGGCAGCTACGTCTTAAACTCCACCAAAGACGAAAAAGAGCGCGTCTCTCGGCTAATCATTCTGAAGGCAGATGAGCGTCAAGAAGTCGATGAGTTGAGAGCTGGCGACCTCGGTGCTGTGCTAGGCATGAAGAATACGTTCACTGGCGACACGCTTTGCGGCGTCGAATCACCTATTTTGTTGGAGTCGCTCTACATTCCAGAACCTGTCATCTCCGTGGCTGTGGAGCCCAAGACCAAGCAGGATATGGAAAAGCTGTCCAAGGCGCTGCAGTCACTTTCAGAGGAAGATCCCACATTCCGCGTCAGCATTGACTCTGAAACGAATCAGACTGTGATTGCCGGAATGGGGGAGCTACACCTAGAAATCTTAGTTGATCGGATGCTGCGGGAGTTTAGGGTCGAAGCCAACATTGGAGCACCCCAAGTGGCGTACCGCGAAACCATCCGCAAGCCTGTCAGTACGGAAGGCAAGTTCATCCGTCAGAGCGGCGGCAAAGGCCAATACGGCCATGTCGTCATTGACGTCGAGCCGACTGAACAGGGCAGTGGCTTTGAGTTTGTCTCAAAGATTGTGGGTGGCTCAATTCCCAGAGAGTTCATCAGTCCAGCGGAGCAAGGCATGAAAGAAGCCTGCGAGTCTGGTATATTGGCTGGATATCCGGTTATTGATCTCAAGGTGACTCTGGTTGATGGGTCATACCATGATGTAGATTCGTCGGAGATGGCCTTCAAGATCGCAGGATCAATGGCAATCAAGGATGCCGTCTTAAAAGCGGCACCTGTACTGCTTGAGCCTATGATGAAGGTAGAAGTCGAGGTTCCTGAAGACTTTTTAGGCGACGTGATGGGGGATCTAAACTCTCGTCGCGGTCAAATTGAAGGGATGGGATCAGACGACGGACTCGCTAAAGTGACCTCTAAGGTTCCATTGGCAGAGATGTTTGGCTATGCCACCGATATTCGGTCCAAGACTCAAGGTCGAGGCATCTTTTCCATGGAGTTTAGCGAGTATGATGAAGTGCCTCGCAACGTTGCGGAGACTATCATTGCTAAAAGTAAAGGGAACGCGTAATTCAGAGGATTCGGAAAAGGATACA
>JBARYO010000957.1:0-2246 GCA_049647905.1 Elainellaceae cyanobacterium
CGCTTATTCCGCTGTCCGCTGTCGCCGCCATTGATAGCGATTCCAGTCATACAGACCCTGGATCTCGTACTCCATCCCGTTGGCAAAACGAACCACCGCGCTGCAGTCGCGATCGCTTACGGGAGCCTCGCTCCCATCACCCCCTCCAGACAGACTCACCACCTGACAGGCTACCCACTCCCGCTGGCAAGGCCCCTGCTCTTGGACCCACTCCCACAGGCCGTTAGAGACCTCAATGCGATCGCCTACGCTGAGGGGAGACTCACTGTCGTCTAGGTAAACGGCAAGGTGCTCCGGTTCTACCCGATCAAGCCACTGCAACCCGTAGCGATCGCGGATGAACTGCACGTCTCCAGATGTCGATCCATTAAGCCAGTCATTGAGCAGCAAAATCTTCCACGAGAGAGGCTGGCGTTTAGACTGCAGAACGTACTGAATGAGCTGCCGACGCTCCTCGGGAGTAAGCTCGTCCAGGGGATTGTCGCGGCACGCCTTTGCGTCACCAGCGAGGCCCAACTGGCGAAAGACAACCTGACAGAGGAGTTGCTGCTGTGCTTCAGTCAGGCCATAACCCATTCGACGACATTGTCGAAATGCGGCCTGCAGCGCTGCATTGATCTCAGACTGACTCATACGAGATGTCAAAGAATCTATGGTGATTCAGGATATCGCATTAGCAAACCGCAGTACAGTAAATTCCGTACGGTGCAGCAGCCTTGCCGCAGCCTTTATCGCTCAGCTGACCAGTCTAAATTCAGCCGCGATCGCGCTGATGGCAAGCTAGCGCGGTAAGCTAATGGAACGCCTCCCCTCATTTCTGACGTCCAAGTTGACGAAAATTAAACCTATGACTCAGCCTACGACTCGCCGATCGCCGTACCAGGCCATCCTCGCCGGCCTGTTTGCTAGCCTTCTATGGGCAGTAAGCTGCATTTGGTCACCCACCGCTGATGCCTTAACTCAGGTTGAGCTTTTCGATGTGTCATACACCGACTGCCCGGCAGAACTCTCAAAAGGCATGGTGAGCGCCGGTAGCGTCGCGGAGGCAGACTGCTACCTTGTTGTGGGCAAGGCAAACAACGTGACCGGCAAGCCTGTCCTCAACGCGGACGTATTTGGTCGTATCTATGACGCTAACAACAACACCGTGTTTCAAAACCGTACTCGGGTTGGTTCCATCGACGAAATACCCCCAGGCGTCAGCGACTTTTCCATTCGCATTAGCGTGGCCTCAAATCAGCCAACGCCGCTGAAGCTGAAGCAATTCAAGGCCTCGGGTTTTACCGGTCGAGTACGGCGGTATTGAGACTTTACTAGATCACTTAAATTGTGGAAGCAAATCCTTTCACAAACCTGGCTTCGGGCTGTAAAAGTCTAGTAAAGCATGCGGGAGAGGGTGGCCGCTTGAACCTGTGCCATGAGACCCTGAGCAAACTGAATCGCCAAGATAGCCAGGATAGGAGAAAAGTCGATACCACCTAGAGACGGAATGATGGAACGGAAAAGGTTTAGGTAGGGATCGGTAAGCTGGCTCAGTGCTGCAAAGGGCTGATTTGCCCAATCGAGGTTGGGAAACCAGCTTAGCAAAATGCGAATAATTAGCAGCAATGAGTAGATAGACAAAAACGTCGCAATTGATTCAGCGATTAGACTAATCATGGCGGTTCAGAAATATCCTCACAAGTAGCAAGAGTCTTTTTTGCATTCTAGTCCAAACTAAGGGCTATCGTTGAGAATTGCCTGGTCGCCATTATCACTGCTGACTTCAACGCTGTTGAGCTGCTGTCGGACATCATCAATGGCGTCGTTGAGCTGGGCAATCTTGTCTTCTAAACCCCGGCGCGTTGATTCCATGCGGCGGCTGCCAACGGAGTTGACGGTTCGCGATCGCTCATCACTGTGCTCCGCAGATGGTCCATTGCTAAGTCGTGAAGACGCCAGGACGCCCGTCAGTCCTCCCAGAACGCCTCCGACAATAGTGCCGATGAGGAAGCCACCCATGAAGTTATCTTGCTGCTGACCCATAGCGATGACGGTATAACGTTGAGACTATAATTTAGAGATTGCCTGACCATATCATCATTGTCTCAGCCGAATCAACTTTGTTGCGTTTGAATACGGCCCCAAGGCTTGAGAGTCGGGCGCTGAGCGCTCGGACCAATACGAACCAATGTCATGTTCCGAAGGTGCGATCGCCAGCATCCCCCAAACCCGGCACAATAAAGCCCTGTTCGTTCAAAATTTCA
>JBARYO010000958.1:0-5559 GCA_049647905.1 Elainellaceae cyanobacterium
AACAAACCTCACGGCCTAAATATCCAGCTCAGCCAGCGCCAGCTGTGGGCCATAGGTCTCAATAAATTCTCGCCTTGGCGCAACCCGATCGCCCATCAACACGGTAAAGATTCGCTCTGCCTCTGCCGCATCCTCAATTTCCACCCGCTTCAGCGTCCGGGATTCAGGATTCATTGTGGTGTCCCACAGCTGAGTGGGCATCATCTCGCCCAAACCCTTGAAGCGCTGAATATTGTAGTTCGCATTTTGAGGAAACTCATTGGCGATCAGCTGATTCAGTTCGCGATCGCTGTAGCAGTAGTAATGCTGCCGACCTCGCTCTACCTTGTACAGCGGCGGACAGGCAATATACACAAAGCCGCGATCCACCATATCCCGCTGGTAGCGGTAGAAGAAGGTCAGCAGCAAGGTCCGAATGTGGGCACCGTCCACATCCGCGTCCGTCATGATAATGATGCGGTGATACCGCAGCTGCGCGGGATCGAACTCTTCGCCTTTGATGCCTAACCCCAGAGCGGTAATCAAAGACTGGACTTCGTTGTTCTTATAAATTCGAGCATCGTCAGTTTTCTCAATGTTGAGAATTTTGCCTCGCAGCGGCAGGATGGCCTGGAATTGGCGATCGCGCCCCTGCTTTGCCGATCCCCCTGCAGAATCTCCCTCGACGATGAAGATCTCGGATTCCGCTGGGTCGCGGCTGCTGCAATCCGCCAGCTTGCCAGGCAGCGTCGAAGACTCTAGCACCGATTTGCGCCGCACTAGGTCACGGGCGCGGCGAGCGGCTTCTGCGGCGTTGAAGGCTTGAATCGCCTTTTCTAAAATAGCGTCAGCTACGTTGGGTCTGAAGTCCAGATACTCCGTCAACACCTCACCGACACAGGTGTCAACGATACCCCGCACTTCAGTGTTGCCCAGCTTCGTTTTTGTCTGCCCCTCAAATTCCGGATCGGGCACCTTGACGGAGATCACCCCGGTTAGACCCTCACGGATGTTCTCTCCCGCAAGGTTGGGTTCATTCTCTTTGATTTTGTTGCGCTTACGGGCCACGACATTCATGGTGCGCGTCAGCACTGTCTTGAGACCCTCTAAATGGGTGCCGCCATCAATGGTGCGGATGTTGTTGGCAAATCCAAGCAAGTTATCGGTATAGGCATCCACGCACCACTGCAGTGCTGCCTCAACCTGCACCCCATTCCGCTCACTCTGGATGTGGATCACCTCATC
This sequence comes from Elainellaceae cyanobacterium, assembly GCA_049647905.1. Classification (GTDB taxonomy): domain Bacteria; phylum Cyanobacteriota; class Cyanobacteriia; order CAKZMO01; family CAKZMO01; genus JBCCAG01. Next base: position 1,225 of record JBARYO010000958.1, read on the forward strand.
ATGAATCGGCTGCTTATCTTTGTTGATGTACTCAATGTACTCTCGAATTCCACCGGCGTAATGGAAGACCTCTTCCCTCGGCACATCTAGCTTGATTAACTCGAGCCGGCAGTCCCGAAACGTAACCCCAACGCCCGCATTGAGGTAGGCCAGCTCACGCAGCCGACTCGCTACCGTGTTGTAGTCGAATTCAATCCCTGTCGTAAAAATCTCAGTATCTGGCCTGAAGGACACCGAGGTGCCAGTCCTCGCCTTGTCTTTGGCTGGTGATATCTGCAAATCGCCTTGCGGCTCGCCCCGCTCATACCGCTGAACATGGTGCTTGCCCTGCCGCCAAACGGTAACCTCTACCCACTCCGACAACGCATTGACAACAGAAACGCCGACGCCGTGGAGACCGCCAGACACCTTGTATCCACCGCCGCCAAACTTACCGCCAGCGTGGAGCACAGTCATCACAGTTTCTAAGGCCGATCGCCCCGTTGCAGGGTGCACGTCGGTGGGAATTCCCCGTCCGTTGTCGGTGACGGTGACCGATCCATCGGCATTGAGATCGACCTCAATGCTGTCACAATGCCCCGCTAAAGCTTCGTCAACAGAGTTGTCAACAACTTCGTAGACTAAATGGTGCAATCCCCTAGGGCCAGTACTGCCGATGTACATTCCCGGACGTTTGCGAACCGGCTCTAGCCCTTCTAGAACCTGGATCTGGTCGGCACCATACTCTGCTGCCATGAACTCACCGCTCCTAACGTGAAGTAAAAGACCTAAGACAGGTAAACCTCGTTTTAGACCTAATCATTCCAAAATTTTAGCACAAAAGCCTTGAGCAGGGTTCTGAAGCAGTTAAGCGGCAAGTTTGATTGGGGGATGCATCGTGCTTTTATTCTTGCTGGACGAGTACTTCTATAGGTCTGCTCAAAGTGTTTTACTAGACGTTATCTGCTGGAAGCCTGATGCGTCGTACTATGTAGCCTGATGCATCGTAGGATATACAGTGGCGTGCGATGTACAGTGGCGTGCGATGTACAGTGGCGTGCGATGGGTATTGACGGGATCGGGCGCTACCGGAGTGGGGAATCGATCAGAGGGCTAAGGGTATGGCTATAAGGGTGAGTACGGAGGAGGATGCACGTCAGCAGCGCTCACCTGGCCTAGTGGTGATTTGTGGGCCGACAGCTTCGGGTAAGTCGTCCTTAGCGTTTCAGCTCTCGTCTCGCCTCAATAGTTCCATTCTCAGCGCCGACTCGCGGCAGGTCTATCGACGGTTTGACATTGGCACAGCCAAAGCGACGGTGCAAGAGCGTCAGCTCGTGCCACATTATCTAATTGATATCTGTGAACCCACAAAGGTCTTTACCCTGGCGGATTATCAACGCTTATCCCAATCTATAGTAGCTCAACACCATCAAGATTCAATTACTCCTCTATTGGTGGGGGGGACAGGATTATATATTCGCTCCGTTGTGCGCGGGCTGAAGATTCCTCGGGTGGCTCCCCAGCCAACGCTCAGGGCTCAGCTTGCCCAATTAGGGCAGTCGCAGTGCTACGGGATGCTGCAGCAGGTTGACCCCCAATCGGCTCGTGAAATTCACCCCAACGATCAAGTCCGGACATTGCGATCGCTAGAGGTGCTTTACGTGACGGGACTGCCCATGTCTTGTCAGAAGGGGGAATGTCCGCCAGGTTACCCCATCCTGCAGATTGGGCTAGACTCGGGCGACTTGAGGCAGCGCATTCAGCGCCGTACCCAGCAGATGATTGAGGCTGGACTAGTGGAGGAAGTGGCGGAAATCTACAAAATTTACGGCGCAGGATTGCCCTTATTGAAGACCCTAGGCTACGCCGAAGTGATGGAGCATCTCAACGGCACCGTCACAATAGATGACGCGGCACAGCGCATTGTGGAGCATACCCGACAGTTTGCTAAACGGCAGCGCACTTGGTTTCGTGGCGACAAAACAGTTGAGTGGTTCGATATCGACAAGCCCGACGTCTTGGACCAGGTCTGGCAGCGGATTAGCCAGGTCTTGTCCATTGGTTGATCATCTTAGAAAATTGCGCGGATTAGAGGCTAGGCCGTAAGGCCACATTCTAAGACGATCGAGTCTCAATGCCTACTCGCTTTGCTGCTACTGGGCAACCTGATTCCACTGGGTTTCTGCATCCGTCAACGCCTGCTCCACCGATTTTTGACCCAGCATAGCGGCCTGCAGATTCTCATATAAAATCTTCTGCAGCTGCTTGACGTTCTCCATCGCTGGCACTAAGACTTGGGCATCTTCCATCTGCTGAGCGCTGATCATCCTGGCCTTGTCACTTGGCGTTGAGTCTTCTGTGGCTGTCTCGGTGGAAAAGTAGCCGTCCTTGAGAGAGGCTTGGGTTGACGGCAGGACATTAGCGGCCTTAGCAAAGGCCAGCTGGTTCTCCTCGTTGGTGACAAACAGGGCAAAATCCAGCGCTGCTTCTGGCTGGTCCGTCGCTTGGGGAATCACCAAGTTCATCGCCGCCACATTTTGAGCCCCAGTGGAGGTGATCTGGGGGGCTGCTGCCGATACGGCGGAGATATCCGGCGCATTGCGGGCAATGGTGTCCATAAACTGAGGGCTAGTGCTGACCATGGCCGTCTCCCCAGACTGATACAGATCAATACCGCGACGGTGACCCTGGGTGAGGACTTCTCGGGGCAGCAGCTCTTGCTGATATAGGTCGACCCAATACTGAAAGGCGTTTTGCCCTGCTGGGGTGTTGAATGCGGCTGCCCCCTTGTCATCTACCAAAGGCACTCCCATCTTGATCAAAGACTGCAGTACCTCAGCGGAGTCCTCTGGCACGAACGTAATGAAGAAGGCGTATTTCCCAGTTTTAGCCTTGATGGCCTGAGCCGCATCTGCCAGCTCCTCGTAGGTTGTTGGGGGTTGCTCAAGTCCTGCCTGCTCCAGCAGCGCTTCATTGTAGATGGTGACGTTGGTGGTGAGATACCAGGGAATGCCGAAGCTCTGACCATTGAGGGTGGTGGCCTGCCAGATTTTGGGCAGATAGGTGCTCTGCACATCTGGGGGGACGCGATCGCCCAAATCTAGCCAGGCGTTGCGAGTTGCCAGCTGTGAGGCAAAATCGGGGTTGAGGTTCACCACATCCGGCGCGGTTCCAGCGGACACCGCCGTGAGAATTTTGCTCTGCATGTCTGCCCAGGGCACGTCGGTCCAGCGAACAGTGACGCCGGGGTTGTCGGCTTCGAACTCGACAATCAGATCCTCAAAATATTCAGTAAACTGCGGCTGCAGCTGCATGGTCCAAAACTCAACCTCGGCATCGCCAGATGCTGCAGAGTCCTTCCCGGAACTGCACGATACAATACTGCCCAGGCTGAGTCCTAAAAGTACCCCACCCGCCCATCGCATCCAGACTCGTCTTGACCACTGCATCATGATTTTTAGAATTCTATTTGGATACGCCGTGTTTATCCCCGTGCCAGGGTAAACCATCCCGGATTGTAGCGTATTGATAGCGGTATGTCGCAGCCGTGAGCAGAGGCTCGGGCTAGAGACTAGTGGAGATTGCGCTCACGGGGCAGGTGGGAACGCATTGCTCACAGACGATACAGGAGCTTTGAACAAATGTCAGTTCAGCGGTTTCAGGGTGCAGCGTCAGAGACTCCGTTGGGCATACGCCGGTACAAAGCCCGCAATGGACACAGGTTGTCTCATCAATAATGATTTCCCCCTGCCTTGTGGAGACCTGAACGTTCAGGTCCTCCATCCACTCGATGGCCGCGCCAATCTGGTCAATATCTCCCTGCAGTTCTACTACCAAGGTGCCCACCTGATTGGGCGTGACTTGAGCGCGAATGATGTTAGCGGCGACGTTGAAGTCTTTGGCCAGCCGGTAGGTGACGGGCATGCGGACAGACTGCTTGGGGAAGGTGAGGGTGACGCGTTTTTTCATGGCACCTATTGTAGGTCAAACCATTTGACGGACGAGCCACAGCGCCAGCAAATGCCCCGGATAGAACCAGTAAAACCAGCGCGGCTTAGAGCCACGGCAGTTGAGGCTTGGGGTTTCCAGATTGGGGATTGGTGACGTTGACAGGTCTGGCTCAGGTGACGAGGAATGTTCCTTATCGAAGATGACGCCTCGACCAGCGCTCGTCGCTAACATCACAAGCAGCGGCGATGGAATCGCCCAGAGCTGCATTGATAGGATACCGCCAGACATGAATAGCAGGCCGTGCAGCCCTATCCAAGCAATCCACCATCGTGGGGTTATAGGGTGGGCCAGCAGCAGCATAACCGCCACACCATAGCCGCCGCCATCCATGGGGATTAAGGTGGC
>JBARYO010000959.1:0-4060 GCA_049647905.1 Elainellaceae cyanobacterium
ATCTAGATGAGGGTTATCGGGACGCCGCTGGGGGTTACCTTCAAATTCGAGCCGCTGGGTTGTGGTCATGAAAACAAATCCTGTATCTCTTGGCAAAGCACTGCTGGGATACCGTTGCTCCCCCGATAAATACTTGCTGCGAGCTCGTCGATTCCAAGCTGCTCTAAATTGCTGAAGCGCGGCCCGCGTGGGCGGAAGTAGGTCAGCCAATGTCGAATATCGCCAATCGTCCAGTTTGATAGGGGTAGCTCAAGCATTTTACTGGAGCTGTAGCAATCCATGGCGCAGAAGTAGGGTGGTGCGCAGTGCTGCAAAACACGTCCGTCAGCAATCAAGGCAACAATCAACTTACACCTATTTCGCGCCGCAACGAGGGCAAAGTCTTCCGCTAGGGGCTGCCAGAACTCCTCTAGAAACCAGCTAATAAACTTTTCTTGCTCCACGAGACTATCCAAGCTCTTGATCTGTAGGTATACCGTACTTCCGTCAGACATAGATGAGCAAATTGTCTGATGGATAGCCCGGATTAACGTCTCAGTACTTGTCTCGGTATCAATCTTGAGGTAGCCTGCAATTCGAATCAGTAGCTCTTCCTCATTGCATTTCGAGATTGCTGAGCTGAAGTCGATCAGAACAGGACGATAGTCTCCTGCAATCTGGCCTTCAATGATTTGATCCCTCAAAATAATATTGACGACTTCCTCAATGCAATAATTGCCTTTGTGGGTCTTGCTCTGCTGTAGAAATAGCAAAGCCGAACCGCCGCAGTCCTTGAACTGAAGCTTGAGAGCTTCGGCAATGCTCTTTGACTCGTGGAAATCGATTTTACGAAACGTTTTTTCTAGACTGCGATCGCGGACATTCTGATCTGGATCATCATCATCCAGCTCTTTTAGCTTCTTTTCCAACTCCTCAATATCATCTAAAAGCCGTTCGGCCCGTGCCTCAAGCTTCTTTTCTTTCATCAGGTCAGAGGTCTCTTCTATCTGAGCGTCTATTATCGCCAGTTCTTCTTGTTTCGCAGCGAAGCGTTTACTGTAGCGGTCTCGTCGGGTTCTACTCACAGATCTCTTTACGGGGTCTTGTCGCCTACTTAGCTATTGGCACTTAGCGCATTTAGCTTTTGCTCTAATTCCTCTATTTCACCTAAAAGGCGCTCGGCTCGAACTTCGAGCTTTCTCTCGTCCACCAGGCTAGACGTCTCTTCTAATTGCGCATCTACTGTTGCGAGCTCCTCTTGTTTTATCGCTAGACGTTTACCGTAGCGGTCTCGTCGGGCATTACTAACCGGCTTTAGGGTCGGCTTGGGCGTAATGACATCGTTCGCTTGAGTGTTCTCCAATTGACCACTCTGTATTGCTCCAAAAATCTGCTGCACAATTCCAGGCGTATCTTCCACCGACTCCCAGTTCAACTGCTGCAGCGGTTCCAAATAGCTCCGCAGCGCGTACCCCAATGGCGCACTGCGAGGAAACTGCACCCGAACCGGCAAAATCACCGGGCACTTTTTCTCTCCAGCTCGCTCCCGTCGCTGCCTTAGCTCCCGCGATCGCCTCACTTCTTCCCGTACCATATCGCTCTCTGCCGCCTGCGCTGAGAGCAGCAGCACGAAGTAGTCACACCGCTCTAATTCCTCATCTACACGGTCCGACCAGTCCTCCCCAAACTGAATACTCTCCGCCGCCAGAAACGCATCATGTCCAGTCTGGGTTAGTGCGCGATACAGCGTCTGCGCCAAGCCAGCATCTGGCTCTACGCTGCGGTAACTGATAAATATGTTAGCCACAATCAATATATATTAGCGAGTAGAGCAATACATCCCACCATCTTATAGTGTGTCTCAGATCTTGACCCCCATCCCCAGCCCATCCCCGATGCGAGCGTAATTGAGGCTGACCCCTCAACGACTCAGCGTTCGCATGGCGAGGGCATTGCCCTTATCGCATCTAATGTACTACCGCCGACACCCCACGGCTCACCACTGTTTCCTCAGGCGTCACTGATGACACTCCAGGTGCCACCACCGACATGCTGAGCATGATCATCCACACGCTGAGCGACACCGCTGATAGGCTCGCCTGTCATTACTGGCCCATAAACCAGCATTAACGATACGCCACAGCTCATTGCCGACACGTTGAGTGCCATCAATGAGACTTTTCCTGTCACCAATGACGCGTCAAACGACAGCGACAGCACAGGCAAGTATTAATTGTTTTCATCCGGAACGTGAATATACGTAATTTTCAGGCTTCACCCACCCCAGCCCCGTAATCATGTCTGCCCATTGACCAGCGCCGCAAGGGTATCCAAGAGGTAAGCCAGGCTTTACTGGCTGTACCATTTCCAAAAAAAAATCCATGCTCTCAAATCAAGTAGACACTCAATTTTCCTCCCAAGATCTAGAGGACGTGATGGCCGCCATCGAAACCATCCGCGAAAAGCTTCTGTTTTTAGTCGGACTCTCTCTCGAAGAGCGCCGTCGCCTCTCCAAGCTAGGCCGCAAATCCCAAACCTTCACCCACCAAGCCCTAGACGTTGCCGAGCAGCACCCAGAGCTGATGCCCCGCTTCTTCGACATCGATGCTGCCCGCCGCGATATGAATCTGTTCGTCTCCCTCAACCCCGTCTTGCAGGCCCTGAGTGAACTGCAAATGCTGGTCAAAGACACTCAAACCGTAGCCGGCAGTGAAGCCTACGCCGCCGCCCGCATGGCTTACTCAGCAGCCAAAACCATGGGGCAGCGCCTCGGCCTAGACGATGTGGTGGAGCGACTGTCGCAGCGCTTTGACCGCACCGGGTCATCGGCACCGATGTAGTGCTACGTACTACAACATTAACCACAAGGCCGCAGCCTAAGCTAACCCTACCGAGCTAATCCTGTGGCGATCGCAAGCCTTGAGGCATGGGGACCGCATCCGGCAGCCCCTTCCCCTGAACTAAGACGCCAAAATTCCCTACCCCTGTGGGGTCCATCAAGGCGTGGAGGGCATTGCGCCGATGAATGATTTGGTTAATGGAGCGATCGCTGTTCTGAGACAGCTCACCCAGGCGATCGCCCAGCCCCAGTGCCATCAAAAATAGCCCCTGCTGCGTCAATCCGATAGGGCCAAGACCGCAGCGTTCCCCAACGTGCTCCAGCATCGTGAAATCCACATGGGCCGTGATGTCTTGGTGACCAATATTTCGGTAGGGGTCGGAATGGTGGTGGTGCTGGTAATAACACTGCAGCGTACCGGGGCGGGTGGGCTTGTAGTAGCGCTCAGCGGGGTAGCCGTAGTCGATAGTGATCAGGTATCCCCGCTGGAGGCGGGTTGCGACGGTCTCCAGCCAGTCTGATGCGGCTAGATTCACCTCGGTGGTATAGCCGTCAGGATAGGCGCTGATGTCTATCCCCAAACGCTGGAAATAGGTCTGAAGCGCTGGCGTGGAGGGCGATCCCGCTGCTTCAACAAACCCTGGGGCATCGGCGTCAGCTGCTGGGTCAAGGGTCACGTAGACCTCCTGCAGCCGCCTGTCGTTCACCTGAACCCGGTGGACGGGGAACGCATCCACAAGCTCGTTGGCGAAGATACAGCCCACCAGAGACTGCTTTGGCACATCAGCCCAACTGCACCAGCTCAATCCAGCCCATCCCGACAATGCCGCCGTCAGCCGCCGCTGCTGGTCGCGGGCAAGCTGGGGCGATCGCTCAATGATGCGGTACTCCACCACCTCAAAAAAGTTAGGGTGCTGCTGCTGGAGGTAGGTCAAAATATCGGCGGCCAAGAGACCTTGCCCCGCTCCTTGTTCCACCAAGGTGAACGGGGCGGGCTCTCCTAACCCTTGCCAAAGCTGCACAAACTGCTCCGCCAGCAGCTCACCAAAATCTGGCCCTAGGCTAGACGAGGTAATGTAGTCCCCCTTTTCCCCGATGGGAACCCGGCTGGTGTAATAGCCCTGCTGGGGATGGTAGAGGACCCAGTCCATGTAGTCGGCAAATGGAATACGCTGCTGGGGCTGCTGGTGTATATGGTCCGCAAGCTGCCGCGCTAGCTCTGGGTTGTCGTGACAATCTAGC
>JBARYO010000960.1:0-6688 GCA_049647905.1 Elainellaceae cyanobacterium
GTGCCATTGACAGCAGCGACAGTGTTGCCGTCCACGTCGATCACTTGAATAATATTGCCATCTGCGTCAGTTTCGTAGGTCGTATTGAATTGGTCAATGAAGGTAGCCATGGGAAAATCTCACTCTCTCGATGATAGATTCGAACTATGTGTAGGAACGTAGAGTCAGCAGGCAATCGTCCTTAATGAACCCCATGAAAGCAGGTCCAAAATTAAAGGCTTAGCGTCAATAAACTAGAGCTAATTTGCCGTGCCGAATGCTTACGAAATCAAACAGTCTGAATGTAATTAGGTGACAGAGTCTTCCGCATGATCACGTGTAGCTTAAATTACACGCTTGCAAAGATTGTGAATCACCTAAATTGGCTAAAAGATTGACTCCGGAAGTATTCTCGACTCTAAATACAATCTTCCCGGCACGCAGAAAAGTGTAACTCTCTGGTCAAATAAGTTACGAAATCGCCTCCTATCAAGGTTTACGATTACGCACCCTGTAATTTTTAACTTGTGCCCGTAGCTCAGCGAGCCGGTACTTCTACGGCATGCAAGCAAAACCAACACGAATTATCAGTATTTTTACGATCTCGATCTCAGGAGTAGTCGGGATAGCTAGCCCTTTTCAAGCCGCCAACGATTGGTGCATCCCCCTCTGCGGCAATCTAGCAAGCATTGACCTATGCTGAAACAGTACTAGCAGAACGATGAAGCACTATGAGCCAGGTCAACCGGCAGCTCTCTTCAGCCCCAAACGACCCTAATACCATCACCATTGCTGTCGTCGGTGATGTACATGACCTTTGGGACGAAGGCGATCGCGATGCGCTGCAGCACCTTGGCGTTGACCTAGTGCTCTTCGTCGGAGACTTTGGCAACGAGTCTGTGGATATCGTGCGGCAGATTTCTCAGGTGCCGCTACCCAAAGCCGCCATTATGGGGAACCACGACGCCTGGTATCAAGCCACAGACTGGGGCCGCAAGCGCTGCCCCTACGACATGGAGAAAGAAAACCGGGTTGTTGAGCAGCTTGATCTGTTGGGGGAGGCCCACGTGGGCTATCGCCACCTTGATTTTCCTCAGTTTGACCTCACCGTTGTCGGGGGACGGCCCTTTAGCTGGGGCGGCAGAAAATGGAAGCACCGCAAGTTCTACCAGGCGATGTACGGCGTGAAGAACTTTGAGGAGTCCTACGAGCGCATTGCGGCGGCAGTAGATGCCGCCGCCCACAATACCGTACTCTTCATCGGTCATTGCGGCCCCGCTGGTCTGGGCGATCGCCCAGAAGACCCCTGTGGACGAGACTGGAAAGCCAACGGCGGCGACTATGGTGACCCGGACCTGCAGCGGGCGATCGCCTACGCCCAGGAGCAGGGCAAAACCGTACCGCTCGTGGCATTTGGCCACATGCATCACCGCCTGCGCCACCGCCAAGATCGCCTGCGGGACCATCTCAGACAGAATGAACAGACGGTATACCTCAATGGAGCTTGCGTACCGCGTATCCTGACAGATGGGGATGGGACAAAGCGGCATTTCTCCCTCGTCACGCTGGTCAGCCACCAGGTGCGCCACATTGCTCAAGTCTGGGTTGACCAAGACTCTAATGTAGAGACCGCTGTGGACTACCAAAGCACAGATGGTCAGGCAGATGTGGCACCAAATGCTGTGTTAGAACCCGTCAGTCTGACCCCATTTATTCGGTCTAAGCCGCTGAGACAGGTTACGTTTTCGTGGCGCGATCGTGACAAATCGTAGCCTCTATCACCACCGCCCTTTTCCCACAACGGTGCTACCATGATCCACATGCTAGGGGTGCCTGAGTCATAACCAGGCTGAGAACTACACCCTTGGAACCTGAGACTGGCTAGTACCAGCGCAGGGAAGCGTCCATTTACCCCATGAGAATTCTATGACTATACGCACGGACTGGGTCGCCAAGCGACGCGGACAGGCTAATGTGTCTCAGATGCACTACGCTCGCAAAGGTGTCATCACCGAAGAGATGCATTACGTCGCGCAGCGGGAAAACCTGCCGGTTGACTTGATTCGGGACGAAGTGGCACGGGGCCGGATGATTATCCCCGCCAACATCAACCACACCAACCTAGAGCCGATGGCCATCGGCATCGCCTCCCGCTGTAAGGTAAACGCCAACATCGGTGCGAGCCCTAACTCTTCAGATATGTCGGAAGAGGTGGCTAAGTTAGAGCTAGCGGTGAAATACGGCGCGGACACGGTGATGGACCTGTCTACTGGCGGCGGCAACCTAGACGAGATTCGCACCGCCATCATCAAGGCTTCCCCCGTACCCATTGGCACCGTGCCCGTGTATCAGGCCCTAGAGCGGGTCCACGGCAATGTGGAAAACCTGACGGCGGACGACTTCTTGCATGTGATTGAAACCCACGCCCAGCAAGGTGTAGACTACCAGACCATCCATGCAGGCATCTTGATTGAGCACCTGCCCCTCGTGCGCGATCGCATCACTGGCATCGTCTCTCGCGGTGGCGGCATTTTGGCCCGCTGGATGCTGCACCACCATAAGCAGAATCCCCTCTACACCCACTTCGACGACATCATCGAAATCTTCAAGCGCTACGATGTCTCCTTCAGCCTGGGTGATTCCCTGCGTCCCGGCTGTCAGCATGACGCCTCCGACGAAGCGCAGCTGGCCGAGCTGAAGACCCTAGGTCAGCTTACCCGCCGCGCCTGGGAGCATGACGTGCAGGTGATGGTGGAAGGCCCTGGCCATGTGCCCATGGACCAAATTGAATTCAACGTCAAAAAGCAGATGGAGGAGTGCTCGGACGCGCCTTTCTATGTGCTGGGGCCGTTGGTCACCGATATCGCGCCGGGCTACGACCACATCACCTCCGCCATCGGAGCGGCGATCGCCGGTTGGCACGGCACGGCCATGCTTTGCTATGTCACCCCCAAAGAGCACCTGGGTCTGCCCAACGCCGAGGACGTGCGTGAGGGCCTGATTGCCTACAAGATTGCCGCCCACGCTGCCGATCTTGCCCGCCACCGACACGGGGCGCGCGATCGCGATGATGAGCTATCGGTGGCCCGCTACAACTTTGACTGGAACCGCCAGTTTGAGCTGTCTCTGGACCCCGAGCGGGCAAAGGAGTACCACGATGAGACCTTGCCTGCCGATATTTATAAGACGGCGGAGTTCTGCTCCATGTGTGGACCCAAGTTCTGCCCTATGCAGACGAAGGTGGATGCCGACGCGCTGACGGAGCTGGAGAAGTATCTAGCCCAGGATGCCGCTCGCGACACTGCTTCCGCTGTGTCGTAGGTTATCGCGTAGGGTGTGTCATACGCACCTTGCCAATCGATAATCGTTTGAATAGGAGCGATCGCCCGGAGGTTAACCAATTCCACCCTCAGGCGATCGCTTTTTTGCAGGTTGCCGCGTTGGCTCTACTGAAGCTAGGCTAAGTCTCCAGGGCGTAGACCCACCCAGCGATCGCCCTCAAGCTGCACAATCATCATCTTGACTGGTTCATCGCCGACCGTGCCCGAAAGATGGCCCTGCCGACCGGCCCCGTCCGGCTGCGTGTTTTGGTCACCGCCGAAGGAAACCTTACCCACCCCCATCTCCACCCGCTGGCCGTCCATAGTTTCTACAAACCAAGTTCTTGAGAGCGGAATAATCCACTGGGGCTGTGGGTTCTCATGCCATTCACCCACCCAGCCTACAGGCAGCTCAGCGAAAATAATTTTTGCCTCAGCAGACAGCAGCCGATTGTTCCACTGGGGGGCCGCGTCGCCACTCATGCTCTCTGACGTGAAGTGGGTTTAGCTCGCACTGGGTCTGGTGGCTGACGCCGTCGCCATCAGTCCAGACGTGCCAGTAGCTCAGGGTGGGAGCTGTCTGTTGATTTTCGCTGGCGCTAGCCATGGCTTGCCGTCCTGGTACCGGTGCGAGCAGGGTTGATATCAGCAATATGACACAAATAACGTAAGCAGATTGCCTTACGATGGCGCTGCCTAACCAGCTCAATGGATGCTTGCCTACTTCAGATCGCGCAGAGTTTGACCCTGTAGCAGAGCGGAAAATTTGCCAAATTGAGTTCATTCGGGAGGGGGCTTAGGTGTGGGTTGGAGCCTAGCGATTGTCAACGCTTACGTTAGGTTACGCTAGCGCTCCAACCCAACCCATAGGTTTGGGCTATGGCTTCGCGATTCGCTTGGTGAGAATGCGCATGATGTCGCCAGGACGGGCGGCGCGAACCACTTCGGTGGAGCGGATGATGGGCAGCGGTAAAGACCAGTCGTTGGGGGCTTCCTTCGGAAACGCTGCGCGAACGGCGTAGCCCAGCTTGTGCAGCCGCAAGCGGCAGTTATCGACGGCGTAGGGATGACCTAGGGCGAGGAACTGCAGCGTATGGAACGCTGGCTCGGAAGGGCAAATGGGTGGATTCAAGCTTTCGCTCAAGAGGGGATTGCTGCTATCGCTGGCGATAAATTCACTGAGCCGGTGCTCTCCAGAACGCTCGACGGGCTGGCTGGGTGAATCAGACCAGCGGGCGTTGGTCCCAAGGCAGGCTTTGGGCAAAACAAGGTATGTCATTGGTGTTTCCTGTGGTTTGGAGGAAAACGCCCAAGTCGTCTAGCCACCCGTTGCGTCATAGAACGAGGTGGCTACCACAGGATAAAATCAATGGCAGCCTCCGCGCTGGATTAGTCAGCTCGGGGCTAGCTCCCTGGTCGTGTGCTCGCACTTCCAGGGGGCGCGCTAAAGTATTGGGCGTCGTATGTGCAGAACGCGTTTTGCGTCCCTGGCTAAGCACTGTAGCGGATGTTGCTGCCCATGACAACCGTACTAGCAAAATTTTTTTTGGTTAGGCTGGGCAAGCGCGATGCAGTATAACGGAGGCACTGAGGTATCCGTCAACTCATTACTCTAATATGCATGATCGTCATTTCAAAACTCTCAGCACTTGCTTATCGCTGTGCCTCTTTTCTGCAGTCACAAGCACCATCGCCGCCGGATGCGCTTCTACAGATGCTGATTCTACGACAGTTAAAGAGCCTGCCGATAGCATAGCTCAGCCCTCAGAAGAAAATGTAGTCAGTGATGCTGGGCAAACCCCCCTTGGTCCGGAGAGGTTAAACCAAATAGACGCCGAGCTGACTGAGTCTGAAACGCTAATTCGCGAGCATAGTTTTGCAGTCAATCTGCCTCGCTTGGGCGCTGTAGATTTCGTTCCGTTAAGCGTAGGTGAGGATAAGTAGGTGAACCTAAATAAACGTAGCCCTGCTAAGTTGTGAGCAATCTGGGATTAGCTTGGCGGCAGGAAGCGAAATTGAATCGCTTGAGGGCATAGCCAGCCTTTGCTGCACGACGGCCCAGGCCGGCAATGACGCCCATAGCTAGATCATAGGCATCTTCAAACATTGCACCTCGAATCTCATGGGCTTTGAGCTGATGCCACTCGGTCTCAATCAAATTCATCTCGGAGCAGTAAGGCGGCAGTTGGAAGAAGTCAAGGCCCTTAGCCTGCCAAATCGGCAAACGCTGCCTGACGGCCTTGCTGGTGTGGATGGAGGCATTGTCTTGAACGATAACAGTAGCGATGCCAGTGCGCTGAAACAGCCGTTTGGCGCGGCTTGCCTGCCAGTCCATGAACCGGATGTAGGTGTCGCTGGTGATACTGCTAAGGGCTAGGCCATAGCTCATCTCGCCTGCTGGTTCCCAAAGGCCCAGAATACTCAACCGCCGAGTCCGCTTTTGAGTCTGCTCCTGGCGCTTTTGAGTGCCTACCCTCGACCAACTGTAGCTGGGCGGACTCCAGCTATCGAAGCCTGACTCATCAAGATACTTCAGCAGAATATAGCCATCAGCAGCAGCCTGTTGCAGCAGCGCTAAATCAGCGCGCTTCTGGGCTCGCAGCACTGGGTCCTGGCGGCGGCGATGACTGTGACGGGTGCGTTTCCACCGATATCTTTTTTTTGAGTAATCGTCTCAGGTGACCTCCACTAAGGTAGACCCCATGCACCTGGGCAAGATGCTCGGCTAGTTGAGCACTATTGACCGTACGCTTTTCAGCCGCGATGTACTCCTCCATTGCCCCTATCACCGCTACCGAGCACCTCGCTCGTCGACCTGAGCGAGGACTATCCCACAACCCATATAGCCCGTCCTGCCGCCACCGATGGATGGCCCTACGGACAGTGGCTACTCGCCACCCCAGATACTCCCCTATCTGCGCTGGTGTCCACTCCCGGTGACTTAGGCGCAGCGCCTCTGCTCGGTCTTTAGTCCGCTGAGGCACCCCTGATGCTGCTCGTAGCTCTTGCAGCGTCAGGTCTTCTTCTGCGCTCAGTTCGACTCGCAACATTGGTGTTGCCATGGCTAGAACAACCTGTACTGCGTCACCCATCAGCTTACCGCCATCGCTATGTTTAATTCCGATTCCCTACTTAGAAGCCTAGAATTACGGTGGCGAGATATGAATGGTAACTACATTCCTCTATTTCTTTCTGACATGTGGGATTTTTGGGAACTGGATGCCGTTGCTTTTGAAGACATTAATAGCGATGGTTGAGACTAATCAGAATTTTGTGCTAGCGGTCTAGAATCCAAAAAACAAAGGAGAGACCGCAACATGGCAAGACGAAAGAAGGAACCCAATCGAGTCGATGAGCTGCTGGACGAGTTGCTCGAAGATTATCGGACT
>JBARYO010000961.1:0-2536 GCA_049647905.1 Elainellaceae cyanobacterium
CCCCTGACCTTGGTAAACATTACCCAAATTGCCGAGGGTTTGCCCTTCCCCATAGCGATCGCCCTGTTGCTGGGCAGCGCTTAGCGCTTGCTCTCCAGCCCAAACGGCGTCACCCCAGTAGCCGCGAAGGCGAAAGAACGGCCCTAGATTTGGCGCAAAGGATACTACGGTTGCCCAGTCTTCCTGCTCAATTGCCCAGCGATCGCTCATCAGCAGGTTCTGCCGCTCTCGCTCAAACCATGACCGCGCCTGAAGCTGGAGCGCCAATTCGATTTCTTCTAGAGGTCTGTCCTGCTGTTCGGCAAGGTCCTGGGCCATCGAGCGTCGCGCCACCGGACTTAAACAGTCGTCCATAGCGTTTGACCGCTCCAGATAATGCTGCATCACCCGCCGCCGCACCCCATTCCGCGCCTCTTCCGTCTCCCGCTCCAGCTCTTCCTGGGCAAGCAGCCGCACCAAATCATGACACGCATAGCGAATTCCGCCCTCTACCGCTCGCACCTCCAAAAGCTGCGCATCCACCAGCGCCTCAATCGCCGCCTCCGCCTGCGGCTCCTCCACCGCCAGCAGCACCGCCGCCACCGCCAGCCCAAAATCATGCTCCATCAGCCCCAGCCAGCGAAACAGCCGCGCGGCCTCCTCCCTCAGCTCCCCGTGGCTGAGCATAAAACTCGCCCGCACATCCAAATCGCTCAGCTTAAGTCGCTCTAGCCGCTGCCGCTCATCCGCCAGCCGGGATGCGTAGCTCCCCAGCGTCCAATGCCGCTTCTCCTTCAGCGTCCCCCCTGCAATCCGCAGCGCCAGCGGCAGCCGCCCGCACAGCGTCACAATCTGCAGCGCCACCCCTCGCTCCGCTTCAGACCAGCCCCGCCCCGACACCTTAGCCAGCAGCGCCATTGCCTCCGCCACCGGCAGCACCGCCAAATCCAAAATCTCCGCCCCCGGCAGCGCCCCCAGTCGCCTACGGCTGGTCACAATCACCGCACAGCTCGCGCTCCCCGGCAGCAAAGGCCGCACCTGTGCCTCATCCGCCGCATTGTCCAGCAGCACGATCGCCCGCATGGTACTCAGCCGATCGCGAAACGCCGCCGCCCGCTCCCGCAGCTCCCGAGGCATAGTGCCCTCATCCAGCCCAAAAGCCCGCAGCCATCGTGCCAGCACATCATGTGGGTCCAGCGGCTCCCCATCTGCCCCCCGCAGGTCCACATAAAACTGCGCATCGGGGAACTGCCCCGTAAGCTGGTGCGCCGTCCGAATTGCCAGGGCAGACTTCCCCACCCCGCCCATTCCCGCCACAGCGGAAATCACCACGGCGGTTTCACCATCAGCTTGTAAGCATTTCCTGAGCTGCTGCAGCTCTTCCCCTCGCCCGGTGAAGTCGGCAATGTCTGGCGGGAGCTGGTGCAGGGTGAGCTGTCGGGGCTGCGGCTGAACCGTCTGGTTAAGAGTTACATTTTGCTCGACGTTGCCGATCGCCGTTCCGCCCAACATCTGGCCAATCGTTTGGTTGCGATCGCCCTTCACATCCTGGTTCTGTTCTAGCGGGGATGAAGTCATGGACGCTGACACTGCAAAGACGGGGCTATTATCTCTATCAACAGCACCATTCTATTTTGCGGTAATTTTATCGAAATGGCGCTGCCGCCATTGAGCAATGCGGCCTACAAACGCCACCGCGTTCGCTTGCGACGCTTGCGTTATCGCGGGTGACGCTTGTCTACCGCTCAACATGGGCTATTGACCCGCCACATTGCCATTGTGACGACGACAGCGCTATTGCGGTGCGTCAACAGTCAATAGCGACCCGTTACAACGCTATTGTGGCGGCTGCAATGCCATTGCGACACCTGATCATCGAGCTGTATCCATAACAATATAAAGATGAGGGTTAGATAATGACGTTATGGCAAACCCATCAAGTTTTCGGTAAGCTCAGTGAGGGTATCGCGCTGCTGTGTCGCATCGGGCACGTTGAAACTGGCCTTTACCCTGTGGTTACACGATATGCCAACACAAAATACGAACCGCCGCCTCAGCGGCACCCTGATCCAGCAGGATACTACGGCCTACAACGGCCTCAGCTTCATCCGAGACTACAGTACGCCTCGGACCCAGGCATCGCCGGAGGTGCTGGAAGAGACTTATCAGGCGATGCTAGCGATGCAGCAGGCTGAAACGGAGCAGCAGGCGGCCTATAAGGCTGCTGTGGATGCGGCCCGCCTAGCGGAGTGGAATTTCCACAATGCGGTGCTGGCGATGAAGGAGGTGGTGCGCGGCACCTATGGGTCTGATAGCGATGAGGCGCAGGCTGTGGGGCTGAAGAAGAAGTCGGAGCGTAGGCGGCCTCGGCGGGCGTCTGCTTCGGTATAGCATCTTCTGGTTGCTAATTTCTGAAGATTGGCCGTTTGGGCTAGGTCTAAGCCGATATCCCTGTGCAGGTTTTGGAATTAGGGTGCTGCATGGGGAGCATAGAGGGCTTGCCAAAGAACGAGATCCGCAACTTCAAACAATTTGCCGACTTCACCCTCGATCTCCA
>JBARYO010000962.1:0-8630 GCA_049647905.1 Elainellaceae cyanobacterium
GGAACCTCCCATTCCCAAGCCCGCTGGTATTGCAGGCGCAACGGTCTTGGGGGATGGCCGGGTCATGCCAATTATCGATGTCCTAGAACTAGTTGACTTGGCACTGGGTCGATGGTCGAAAACGGGCGCTGCAGACGAGACAGAGAGAGAGCCCGCTTCTCCAATAGACCAGAGTTCCAGTGAGGAACGAGAGCCCACCGTTCTGATTGTGGATGATTCCATCACCGTTCGGGAGCTGTTGTCGATGACCTTTGCCAAGGTGGGATATCGGGTAGAGCAGGCTAGGGATGGCCAAGAAGCCTGGGAAAAGCTCAAATCTGGGCTACCCTGCGATTTGGTCTTCTGCGACATTGAGATGCCGCGCATGGATGGCTTAGAGCTGCTGTCTCGGCTGCAGCGAGATCCCGACCTGGGTGAACTACCCATTGCGATGCTGACGTCTCGTGGTGCCGATCGCCATCGTCAAATGGCAGTTGATCTGGGGGCAAAGGGGTATATTACCAAGCCCTATTGGGAGGAGGCCCTTCTAGAAGCGGCCCAGAAAATTTTGAAGGGAGAAGCGATGGGTGGCACGTGACTGCTCCCGACGTAATCCCGTCCTTCTGATTCACGGCATCGACGATACATCGGCGAAGTTTTATCGGCTGCAGCCCTATTTGCGCGATCGGGGCTGGGTTGTCCATGCGATCGATCTGACCCCCAGCGATGGCTCCATTGGCCTTGATGCCCTAGCCTGCCAAGTCCATACGTACATCGACCGTACCTTCGGCGCGATACAGCCCATCGACATTGTGGGCTACAGCATGGGCGGCATCGTCAGCCGATATTACGTGCAGCAGCTTGGCGGCATCGCTCGGGTTCAACGGCTTGTCACCGTCGCCGCTCCCCATTATGGGACGTTAGCCGCCTATCTGCGCCCCAATATTGGCGCGTGGCAGATGCGTCAGGATAGTCCGCTTCTAGCGGCGCTCAATCAGAATCTGCTGCAGCTGCAGCAGATTCGCTTGACGTCGATTTGGACCCCCCTGGATTTACTCATTGTCCCAGCAGAGAGCAGTTGCCTTCCGGTGGGCCGTCAGGTTCAAGTTCCCGTTGCGCTGCACCATTGGATGGTGGAAGATCCAGCCGCTTTATGGGCGATCGCGAGTGCCTTGAGAGAGCCCCCCCGGAAGTCTGACTAGGTTTCGCCGACCTGACCGTGATCTACAGCGCCAAAAATCGCCTCGGAATTCCGGTAGTACTTGAACTCCATTACGTTGTGAAATGGATCTGACAGAAAAAACGTACGGTGCTCTAGCACCGTACCCCCGAAGCGCTGTTTTGGGCTGATGTGAAAGCCGATGCCGCTAGCTTCGATGCGCTGCAGCAATTCATCAAACTCATCTTCCGAGGTGAAGACCAGACCAAAGTGTCGCGGATAAATACCTGACTGGGGCTCATCTGGCTCTGCCGTAAGATGAGCCACGAGCTGATGACCGTAGAGATTGAGGATGACGGATTTGTCATTACCGCGCCCAATGCGACAGCCCAGGCGATCGCCATAGAACTGCTTCGCTTGATCAATGTCGGTCACAGGAAACGCCAGGTGAAATAGGGTACTAGCCCTCACAAAAATTAAGGGTAAAAGATTGGGCAAACTCAGGCTTGACTGCGGCAAGAGACGGCCTTATTTTATGTCGAGTCAGCTGTTCAGACTCAGAAAATTTACCGGCCTGTAACGTTGTCTTTCCTTATCTCCCTACAGTCAGTAATGAGGGATCTGCTGCTGTAGTTTTGCCAAGGCAGTATGGACAGAGCTTGCGCCAGTGGGATTCAGAGCTATCAGCTTTAGCTATTCTCCACCACCAGCGTCCCCAGCAGTTGCACCATGCCATGATTTAAGCCACACCGCTACCAACCTCGAACTATGCTGTATAGAACCCTCGCCTCCGTCTCCGACGATATCGATCCCACCCCCATTCAACCCTACCCGCCTAACGCTGTTGATGTTGAGCGTTTCAATACTCTAATTGGCGATGCCGGAGAACTGAACTGGGTGGGGCAGCCGTTGACCGCTATCGAAGACTTGTTCGTCAAGTCAGTCATTCTGGATGACGAGACTACCCTTACCGTGGAAACCGTTCGCGTTCCAGGATTCATTGGCATATCGGATGCACCAACAGTACTTGCCCCTGACGGCAATGAGGTCTCCGGACACAGGGATGTGGCAGATGTCCTAGCGCGGGATGGCCTGCTGGTCTGTACGTTTCAGTGGCATAAGGAGCGCTTCGGCGTTCCGTTGGACACCCGTCAGCCCATGGGCATCGATCTATTTCAGGAGGCATTCATTAAAAACGAAGCTCACCATGCGGGGGCGCTGGTGCCCGCTCAGCAGCCTGACAAATCTGGAGCCTGGGTTGAGACCTTCGCGGCCCACAACGAACCAGGCAGCTACCACAACGGCATGTACGGCGATGACGGCTTTGTCGCCGTGGCCCAGCGGCTAGTATTTCCTGATTTCTTTTCCCGGCAGCAGGCCAGAGGCTATACCGACAGCATTGTGTCTTGGATGGGATTACTCAACCCCGTCGTTAAGTTTCCTAAAGACTATAACGGCGGCGATCCGACGCGGGTGAGCGATCGCGCCACATTGAAAGCATTTTTACAGATGGCGCTATGGGCTGTTTTGGGCGATCGCGATGCAGTGCGGTTTCTTAACGATCCTCAAAATATGACCTACTGCGCTGAGTACATCTATATTGCGCTCAATACGGTGCTGTATCCATTTAATCGACGGGGTTTGACAGATCTGCTCAACGATGAGGCTGCAGCCGGAGCTATCCTAGATATTCAGGCGCAGCACAATCGCCATGAACCAACAATTCTAAGCCAGAAGAGTGAAGACGCAGACTTCGAAGCGCTGCTCAACCGCACCCCTAGCAATCCAGAGTTTGATGCTTTCCACATTGCCATGCCGGTTGTTCCTGACAATCTTCCCCCCATTGATGTCCTGATGGCAGAGCATAAAGCAGCCCCAAAGCCGAACAGCCTTCCCTTTCCCCCCTTCACCATCTCGCAAATTCTCCGCCGCGCCTTTCGCACCATGCTGCCCCGCCACCAAAATGGCCAAGAAGACAGCCGCGTGGCGGCGGCCCAAGGCCGAATGCTGCTGTACCTAGAAGAGGCACTAATTCAACAGCTCGGGCTCGATCGCAAGATTGCCGCAGATGATCCCAGACGACAGCTCGCCCATCAATACACTCAGCTTATCGCCCAGCGGCTGGCGCAGCCCTTTGCCTCTAAAGCAGCCTTCGACCAGACGGTGGACCGGCTAATGGCAAAGGCGGACATGATGCTTGTTGGCGCAGGAGACCGGACACGCTTTGTGCCCCCGCGCATCTATGTCGATTTAGGGCAGCGGGATAGCGACGATACCCTACCCCAGGGCTGGGGATTTAGGCTCGAAACCGTGGGGGCTCTCATCTCTCGCCGCGTCATTGGAGCCGCGACCCGCAAGCCCTTAACCTGGCGAATCCTTCGTAGCACAACTCCCACCATGCGCGGGGACGACGTAAAGCTGCTGCAGGGGACATTGATTCGCCATGGCTTCACCGTCGAGGCCGACGGCATGTTCGGTCCCCAGTCTACTGCTGCAGTCCGTGAATTCCAGTCTAGCCAGGGGATAGAGGAAACGGGCATCATCGATCACGAAACCCGCCAGCGCCTGCTAACCTAGCCAGTTTGAGACAATATTTCGAGCTTGAAGCAAAAAAGAAGGGAAATTTCAGAAATTGGTGTCGAAAACGTTTGTTTTTTGGCAAAATTTCTAATATAATGAAGTCATCCAACCAAGCGCTGGCATGGCCGCTTTGAGATTAGCCGAATGGCTTCGTTACTCTAGGACAGGCTGGTAAAGGTTCTTGCCTTGAGTTTGCTTGAGCAAGCTCGTGAACCTGGGCGCTGGGGGACTATGGGGGATTAAATAACGGCTTTGCTGCTGGTGTTCGTAATGGCGGGTTTGCCGCTGACGTGCATTGTTTGGCGGTAATGTCAGTATTTACCCTTGGTCTTTTGGGCAAAAGCCTGCCGCTTAGCTCAATTGGTTTTCCTGGGCATTGCTCTTTAATCCTGGACATGGCTCAGAGTGGCCATAGCTTAGGGCAATATGCTTTCGCTTAAGGTTGTAAGGCGCACATGCTGTACCAGGCTGCGCTAGCTATTGCTGGCTAGTAACATGCGGTCTACCTGCATTGCGGTTAGATCGAAACCGAATTTGTGCGTCGTTCATCGGCAACATGCGTAGGGCGCTGCTTTTGAGTCCTTGCTCCTGCGATCGCAGACGACTCGCGTTTGTTATGCATTGCCACCTAGCGTCTGGATGCCAAATGAATGCTCTACGGAGAGCGCATTGGATTTTCCGGCGTTGCCCCAGGATATATCTCTAATCATAACTCTTCAGTCCATCTGCTTTAACGGGTTGCCTATGTGGCCAAAGTCTATTATTTTTACGCTGTGTCTATCTTTTTTCCTCTTCTCGCTTGCGCTTTTAGCAGGCCCAACTCAAATGATCGTAGCTAACGCCATGGAATACCAGGCAGCGACAGAGCCTGCTGATATCGTCCAGCCGCTCCAACCTACTACGGGTGCTGCTGTCACAGCTGCGACGGCCGTAAGTGGTGTGGCGACTATCATGGCTACTGAGCGTTACCGCCCTTCGGTACAGCCGACTCTCCGCAGTGCACCGCTGTGGGGAATGTGGGGTAAGGCGCTACAGCGGACAAGGCAGCTCTTGTGGATGCTGACCCGTCCAGAGCGGATGCTGCGCTCTGGAACGCTAGCGCTGATATAAATGGCCCAAGTTCCGATAGATAGGCTCATCGCCGAGCTTCAGGCTGGCGGGTGTTTGGCAAGTTTCCCCACCGATACCGTTCCAGCCCTAGCAAGCCGCCCTGAGGATGCAGCGCTTATCTTTGTGGCCAAACATCGATCGCCCCGTAAACCATTGATTCTAATGGCAGCAGACCCTGCGGACATTTGGGCCTATGTGGTGGGTCGCCCAGATGAGCAAGAACGCTGGCGACAAGTGGCCCAAGACCACTGGCCTGGGATGGTCACCCTTGTACTACCGGTAAGCGATCGCGTGCCTCACGCCATGCACCCGACAGAACTCGACACGCTAGGGTTTCGTATTCCCAACTGCGCGATCGCCCGCGAGATCTTGTCACAGACGGGGCCATTGGCAACCACAAGCGTCAATGTCTCTGGGCAACAGCCCCTGACCACCCTAGAGGCTATCAACCAGCAGTTTCCCGATGTCCTGACCCTGAGCGCAGATGAGCTTGCCCAACGACAGCTCACCTATGGCGGCAATGGGCAGCCCTCAAGCGTCGTTAAATGGAATGGCCAAGGGTGGACTGTACTGCGGCAGGGCAGCGTTACTTTTGCAGAGTAAGGAGGCTGAAGCTGAGAGTTTGGGGGGCTAGGGCTTCTCGTCAGGAGTCTCAAAATCACTCCAGACACCGTACAACAGCCAGATCGCCATAGCCCTGAGATAGTGTCCGGCACGAAAGGTTTGTGCTGCTGTGATTGCCTCTGGGGTACGAAACTGGAGCCCATGGGTATAGATCTGCTGCACCACCGCTTCTGTCAGCTGCAGCGCACGGTCGGACTGGTCCATCTGCACCAAAAACGCCGCTAGACCGAAGTTAATGCCAGTCCAGACTTCTAGGGGGTGAGTGTCTTTGGGATTGGAGGGGGAGCCATCGGGGCGCAATCCATTGGCTGCACCGAGCTGCCCGTCAGCAAAGCGTAAAAAGCAAGTTTGATAAACGGTATCGAGCGCAGCTGCCGCGCAGTCTGCCGGTACGATGTCGGGAAGCCCCAGCAGTCGGGCGTAGAACTGGCCGCACAGCTGGTCAGCCATTACGACGTCTGAGCCGCTGTCGGTATCCAGCTGATAATACCGACCATTCCACAGCCTTGCCTGGTACAGAGGTTTTGCCTGACCTAGCCACCGCTGCCACTGGGCCATAGCGCTTTGAATGGTCCCCTCATCCCCCAAGCCAGCGTCCAGCAGACGCTGGCCAATGGCGATCGCCGCCTCCAGCGCCGCCAGCCACAGCCCACCGCAATAAGCGCTCACACCCTGCAGTCTCCAGTCATCAAAGGTCTGGTCTGGTGCGCCGCTGTTTTCAGGAATGCCGTCCCCATCGCGGTCAAAGCGCTTCAGGTAGTCCAGCGCGGCAACGGTAGCCTCCCAACAATCCAGCAAAAAGGCGTCATCGCGGCACCCTGTGAGATAAAAATCGCGGTACACCTGCAAGACAAAATCTGAGGCGAGGTCTTTCCACTGGTTGCAGTCTTGATAGCTGGTGTAGTTAGTCTGCTCCCAAGGGTATTCGTTGGGGGCCCCTAGGTCGTGGGGCGTCGCGCCAGCCAGCTTGCGCTGAGCGGTGGGACTGGCCTTACCTACGGTCATGTAATAGCCAATGGTGCGGGTGCGCAGATCTGCCACAGGGATAGCCCGAGCAAAGGCCCGCAGAATAGCTTTGTCCAACTTGGGGAACAGCATCAGCAGGGCAAAGGAGCCATACAGCCGCACGTCTAGGCTCTCGTACCAGCGATAGTCCAAGGACTCTAGCACCGCAAACTGGCCCTCCGGACTGTGGTCGCTAGCCGCGCTCCACAGGGTGCCGCCGCTGGTGAGGTCATACAGCTCGTTGAACAGCGCCATCTTGAACCAGTCCGGCAGCTCATCCCTGTCCAATATGGGCTGTTGCCAGGCCGCAATCTGCGATCGCCACGTTGAACAGTTTTCCAGAGCCGTGCGGGCAATCTCCCACGCCGATTGGCCCGAGGAGCCAAAAAAATCTGTGTAGCGCCGGTAGGTCTGGACCCCTGCCGCGAATTCCGTCACCGGAAAGTCCCAGGCCACTGCCATAGGAATCTGGCGCTGCTCTCCCGGCTGCAGCGTTACCCGTACCGCAATCGCCGCGCCAATGCGATCGCCCGATGCGGCAGGGGCTTCGTCGCTGATATTGGGCAGTGAGCCGTTTGCCGCGAACGACTGCCACAGATCACCACCGTCCCCAGCCGGGTTCCAGCGGGTATGGTAGAACACTTCTAAGTCAGGATCGGTGTCAGGGTCAGCGCCAACGGCGATCGCCCACTGCCCGTCTCCCTCCCGTGGCGCTTCGCTGCGGGTCTGCCCCAAAATACAGCCACTGGCCTTCCCGTCACGAATCCAACGGTTGGTGTTGCCTACGCTTTGCCCCAGGCATGGCTCATAGACATAAACCGGACTACCATCATCCCGCACCGTTACCTCTGGAGACGCCAGGGAGTTGGTAAACCACCCGGCCATATTCTCCCAGCTGAGCAGCAGGCTCACGGTTGCGGGTTGAGGGCCGGGATTATGCAGGGTCCAGAGAAACACAGCCACCGGATAACTGGTGTCCTGATAGTTGTGGGGCAAAATGGGCGAAAACTGCTCGCAGGTCGTCTGGACTTGGAACACATTCTGATAAGCAAACCAGCTGCGGGGGTAGAGCGCGTGATACTGCCCGGTGGTATGGGGCTCATCAGGAGACAGTCCAGGGTAGGGCCGCCATGTTTCTAGGCCAGATGCCACTGGCCCTAGGGTATGGGCACAGGTGGACGTTGCCGTCTGCTCAAACAGACTAAATTGGCAGGCTGGCATGGCTTCAAAAACATGCTCACCGCCGTCGATATGCCAGAGGTTAAACTCTCCCCGAGGCGATCGCCCAACGCAGCCCGCCCCCAAGCCCCCCAGCGGCATGCCATGCCAGGGACCATCATCTAGATTACTAGCATAGCGAACGCGGTAAGGATTATCCCAGTCCAGTCCCAGGGGACGGCTCCAGGCACAGGTTGGAATCATGTTTGGTGGTTTTGCGAAGGGTCAAGGGGGTAGCAATACATATGGATTCGCAGCAGCGGATAGAGCAACGGTTCAGACGCTGGGGACATGGCGCTGCCACGTGCTTGTAGCGTCATGCCACAAACCAGCAGCGCCGAAAATGTCAGTTCTCGCGGAATAAGCTCGGCTCTATTCCAGAGCCAAGGGGATGCCAGCCCGCTCGCCACAAGTCTTTATCTTGAAGCGACTGTGCGTTCACCCAAAAGCGTACCGCTGGGTCGCAGGATGCGACCATCTCGGCGAATACCCATCGGCCTTGATTTTTGCGATTCGCCACCTGAAAATGTCGCCATCCCCAGGTCTGCTGCTGCGCTGTCCATTTCGAGCCCACGAGGTGAGGATAGCGTTTTCGTTTGATCATTGCTTTCGTTACAAAACGTCATTAGCCCAGTCAAAGGCACGTCTGTCAATTCCCTCAAACCAGCACACAGGCTAGAATAGACACACAGAGATATATTCTACGACCTGCGGCACAGTACAAAGTGTTATAGGGAACTAAGGGCTCTCCATCATGTTAGATTCAAGGCAACTTTTGGAGGTCTTCGCTACACTAACTTATGTATTCTGCGACCCAGAGCAGTTTTGGCAATGCCCTGAGATAGCAGAATTGTAGGCCAGAGTCGATGTTATACCTTGTCAGTGGACCATTGTTGAAGGGACGGGTTTCGAGAACGCACCACAGGTTGCCAAAAAATGTGGTGTCCCTCTCAAT
>JBARYO010000963.1:0-5069 GCA_049647905.1 Elainellaceae cyanobacterium
TGCAGAATGCTGGAGGTGCAGGTGGGGGTGAGCACCACCATATCGGGGGCGACTTCTTTGTCCTTGCGGATAATGTTGTCGACGACCTTCTCCTGGGAGCCCCGCGCCAGCACGTTGCGATCCACAACGCTGGTAGTCACCGGGGTATAGTCGCGCTCACGCTCTAGCATGGAGCGCATGACGTTGAAGTAGTCATCGCCAATGGGAGCATGCATGATGGCGTGGACGTTCTTAAATGAGCTGGCAACGCGCAACGTTCCGATGTGTGCTGGTCCGGCATACATCCAGTAGGCTAATTTCATGTGGGTTTCCTCACGACAGAGATTGGGGTAGGACTGGCCAATCGCAGGCGAGGTCAATAGGCAACAGCTCTAATTTTGTCAAAAATAGCTTGGGAATCGCGGCAGGTCACGGCGATATTTCATTAAGAATCATCTCTGTCCAGCTTTGGGCGATCGCCTCTGATGCTTGTAGAGCGAGCGATCGCGCCCCGTAGCGCAACGGCATAGCATCAAAACCTGTAACCGTTTGTAATCTAATTCGTCAGCTGGCTCACTGGCTTAGGCATCTGATTTCGCATCGTCAGCGGGCTCACTACCAGCGGGCTCACCGTCTAGAGCAACTGATCTCACCCGGCGAATCGGCAAATTTGCAATCAGGGCTGTAATTCTCTGATCATTTTCTAGGGAGAATTCAGATTGTTCAGAGTCAATATCGACGTAGCGAGACACAACCTCTAGAATCTCCAGCCGCATTTTTTCCAGCGTCGCTGGAGGCAAATCAGCGCGGTCGTGGGCAAGGACGAGCTGCAGCCGCCGCCTTGCCTCACTGCGGCTGGAGTCAGATGTCCGATTAAATAGCTTATCGAGCAGGTCAATGATCATGGGCGGGGCAGGGGTAAAGGGAAGAGGATGTGACGGCTACCGCCGGTATTCGCTATCGCTACCGTTGCTGAAAAGGCGACGAATGCGAGAGAAGATATCGTCGTGGGCTGCAGTCAAATCGAGGAACGGAACTTTCTTGCCAGTGAGGCGCTGGGCAATGTTGTTAAAGGCAATGCCTGCCATCGATATCTTTTCGGAGAGCACCAGAGGCTCCCCCCTATTGGTAGAGACAATGACGCGCTCGTCGTCGGGAATCACCCCAAGCAGCGGCACAGCTAGAATTTCCTGCACATCTTGCACCGACATCATGCGGTCGGCCTGCACCATGTCTGGCCTCAGCCGGTTGATGATCAGGCGAATCGTTTTGATGCCGTTGGCTTCCAACAGGCCAATGACCCGGTCGGCATCGCGTACGGCAGACACCTCGGGCGTGGTCACAATGATCGCCTCTTTGGCCGCCACCACCGCGTTCTTAAAGCCCATCTCAATTCCAGCAGGGCAGTCAATCAGCACAAAGCTGTATTGGGTCGCTATTTTTTTCACTAGCGTCGCCATTTGCTCCGTCGTCACGGCATCCTTCGTTCGGTTCTGCGCCGCCGGCATCAAAGCTAGTTTCGGCTGCCGCTTATCTTTTACCAGGGCTTGCTCAAGGCGACAGTCCCCGGAAATCACCTCCATAGCGGTGTAGACGATGCGATTTTCGAGACCCAGCAGCAGGTCGAGGTTGCGCAGCCCAAAGTCGGCATCTATTAGCGCGACGGAATGGCCAAGCTGAGCCAGCGCCATGCCGAGGTTGGCGCTACAGGTCGTCTTGCCAACGCCTCCTTTGCCGGAGGTAATAACGATGATGCGGCTCATGGCTCAATGGGGATAGTGGGACAACAGCAGGTCTACTACTACTAGCACAACGCCAGCCGAGGTATAAGGCTACCAGCAAATGGGGTAGTGGAATAGGACAATCTTAGCTGGAGTATCGGCGAGAGCGGGAGAAATCTCGAGCACGAACGATGCGAATGCCTTCGGCAGTCGCGTGGGCTACTTCAGGATAGTATTCGTCGGGCGGTGTTTCTGGCGATCGCGCTACCAATTCAGCAATGCGCATCTGCGTTGGCTCCAAGCGCAGCGCCATGATGCGGCACTCGGCATTCCCGGCAGCTCCGGCTTGGGCGACGCCACGCAGGGCACCCCAGACCATGACGTCGCCATCGGCAATGACGGCTCCACCAGGGTTCACATCCCCCAACACAATGATGGAGCCGGGATGACGAATTTCCACCCCGGAGCGAACGGTGGTTTCCACATACAGCGCTTCTACGGGGGATGCTCCTGGCTCTGGCGTCCCTTTTGAGGAGAGGTGGGCCACCGACTCGTGCTGCTCGACGGAGTAGCCTGCTGTTGCGGCGGCTACTGCCGTCTGCCGGCGACTCGTATAAACCCGCTTGAGCGAGAGCTTAGCCTCGGTCAGACTGTCGGCGATGCTCTGCAGCTGTCGGGTGTCCAACAGGCGATCGCCCGCGATCAAATGGACTAAAGTATTGGGCTCCCAAAATCGCTCCGCAGATGCGAGCCGCTGCTTCAGCTGCTGCCAAATATCATTCCAATCTGGAACAGCGCTGTCCTCTGGCGGGGATGGAAGCAGGAGCAGTAAGCGGCCATCCTTTTGCTTAAAGCGGACTTGAGGACCGCTTTGGGTGTCCTGCAGTGGCGAAATTGTTGAAGCTTGAGCTGGAGGGGAGGGGTCAGACGTCATTAACTGGTGGGATTACAATGCGCTAAATCAAGCTGAGGCGCTAGGTACGGTTGAAACAGCTAGTACAAATTGGCTAGCTCTCGTAAATCCTACTGCAAATCGAGATGGACCATCAATTATGGGCGGTTACGCTTTCATACTGACTTTGCCACCACACAAGGTGTGCAGATACATTGTCCGTCACGGGAAACATTTCGTTTTGTCCCCCGTCATGGTAGGTGTACTGCTTAAAAAGCTCAGATAAAGCCCGAAAGATCCAAAAAAATTCAGGATCACAGCATCTACTATTCCAGTTGGGCAGCAAACATTTTGAGCGGCACAGCATCTCCAGCATCACCGCAGTAACGCTCTAGAGTAGACGAGCAATGGTTTCAGACCAGCGTTACAGGGATTAGACATAACGCACAACGAAATAGCTCATGATGTGACCCCGCACAGCAGGGCCGCACGGCTATCTATTGATTATGACCCGCTGCCACACCAGAGCAGCTCAACCAGTTTTTGCATCAACCAAACCTTTTCAAATTGCCAGTTCATCCCGCTCTGGTAACCCATTCTGCTTGCCAATTCTTGAGGCAGTAACGTCCTGCCACTTTCGTTGCGCAAGCACCACAACACGACCATAAGGATTCTTCACGCTATGAATATGTCCACTAATCATTCATCTGGAATGGCTCACCCTGACAACCCCGCCAAGCAAAAAGAGCATATGGCGGCGTTGGATTTGGTGAAACATAGTGATGCTACCCACGTTGCTGTTAAAAGCGGCAATTGGTCTGACGCCAGTACCTGGAAAGGCGGCAAAGTGCCTGGTAATGGGGCTAAAATCCTCATTGGCGATGGCCTTGATGTGACCTACAACGTGGAAAGCGATGCTCGCCTAAAGACCATTCGCGTCGATGGCCAGCTCGACTTCGCAACGAAGCAAGACACCAAAATGGTGATTGATACGTTCGTCGTTGCCCCCAGCGGCACCCTAACCATCGGGACCAAAAACAATCCTGTTGCAGGTAATGTCAATACTGAGATTTGGATTGCTGACAACGGCAAGATTGACCGCAGTTGGGATCCAACCCAAGTCAGCCGGGGCCTTGTTTCCCACGGTGAGGTAGAAATTTATGGGCAGGAGAAAACCAGCCACATCAAGCTTTCCAAAGATGCTATGGCTGGAGACCAGGAGCTGGTGCTGTCCGGAGCGCCCAATAACTGGAAGGTTGGTGACTCCCTGGTGTTGACGGGAACGGAGCATGTCAAAGATAAGTGGAACCCGCAAAAACGCGAGATGGAGTGGCAGGGCACCCAGGATGAAGAGCTCAAAATCAAGGCCATCAACGGTAACCGCGTCACTCTCGATCGCTCCCTACAATTCGATCACAATACGCCACGGGGCGATCTGAAAGCCTACGTCACAAACTTTAGCCGCAACGTCACTGTCGCTAGCGAAAACGCCGATAAATTGCCGGCTAACCAGCGGGGCCACGTGATGTTCATGCATTCTGATGCGGTGGACGTGCGCTACGCCGAATTTCACGAGCTAGGTCGCAGCGATAAGTCCAAGATGTTTGACGATCGCGGGGGGAGCAACAACAACGTTCGAGGGCGTTATTCGGTTCACTTCCACCGCAGCGGCGTTGACAATATCGATGGTCAACCGGCTCGCGCTGTCGGCAATTCCGTCTGGGGCTCGCCGGGATGGGGATTCGTCAACCACGACAGTCATGTGGTGATGGAAAACAATGCCACCTACGATGTCTTTGGCTCAGCCTTTGTCACCGAAACTGGTAACGAGATCGGAGCGATGCGCAACAACATTGCCATCAAGTCCGAAGGCGCGATCTCCATCTCTAAAAACCTGACGCGCGTCAAAAATCACGACATCGGCCACAACGGCGTCGGCTTCTGGTTCCAAGGACGACTTGTGGCCAATGAGGGCAACATTGCCGCTGGTCAGCGTCACGCTGGAACGGTCTATCTGCTTCGGGGCGCAGATCAAATTGATGTCCTGAGCAAAAATCTCGACTTTCCAGAAACATCTCGCTACAGCAGCACCCTGCTCACCGGAAGGCCACACATCGAGAGCCTCAAGAACCACGAAGTGTTCGCTACCGATAAGGGAATTGAGGTCATTAAGGCCAATCCCAACCAAGGCCATGACGTTCGCAGCGTTATCGATGGTCTTAAAGCGTGGGAAGTGCGCACGGGAACTCACCTGGAATACACCAGCAAGTACACGCTCAAAAATCTCGACTTGATTGGAGCTGCCAGCGGCAACAATACTGCCATCAGCTTCGGCAACAATGCTGAAGACATGGTGGTCAACGGCGCTAAGGCGAAAGGCTTCGGTCTAGGGATTAAAACGACAAAGAAGCATACCTTTGCCAATATCGATGACTGGGGCTATGTCTTTATCGATACTGACGTTGATGGTAAGAAGG
>JBARYO010000964.1:0-5178 GCA_049647905.1 Elainellaceae cyanobacterium
CCCGTACGGGGGCGGGGCGGGGGGCTTCTGGGGCTTAGCGATAGTCTCGGCGCTGGATATCCTGTAGGCGCGCCTCTGGTCTTAAGAAGCGATCCATCTGCATCTCAAAGAACTGTCGATTGGCCATTAGATGCTTGGGATTGTCGTCATCTAAGGGGTAGAGCAAGGCTTGGCGCAGGGCTTGGATGACCGCTGAGGTGACGTTATACATGGACCGCTGAAAGGTGATGCCCAGCTGGATCAAGATATCGTCTTTTCCTCGGGAATGCTGTTGGTAATAATCCCTTAGGTATGGCGGCAAGAAGTGCACCATGTCCTGCATCAGCAGCGTCGGTGGAATGCCAGCTGTGCCTACGGGAAAGACATCCGCGTAGAGAATGCCGTAGTGAAAATCAGCTTGGGAGTCTGGAACTTGTCCCGCCTGGGCGTTGTAGGACTTTGTGCCGCGAAATGGCGCGGTGCGATAGAACACTGCTTCAACATAGGGGAGGGCGGCTTCGTACAGCCAGGTGAAGCCTTTGGACTTGGGAATGATTTCGAAGCATTCCCCATCCACATAGAGGTGATGATATATTGGTCGCCCTGCCACGGCAAAGATGCCGTTCACCAAGAAATCCATCGCATCTGGAACGCCCTTAAAGCCCCCCTCATCATAGATATCCGACATCTCGAAAAATACAGGGGCCATCACTTCCCAAAACAGGCCCAAGTTGGAGTAGTAGGACAGCTCCCGCACTTTTTCAATGAACATCTCGGGGAACAGCTTATAGAGCCCTAGCATGGCCGGATTGGTTTTGAAGTAGGCCCGAATGGCGCGATCGCAATTCTCCCGATATTCTTCCGTATCGAGATAGGCGTCGAACTTATTTACTGGGGCATACATTTGTCGGTGCCACAGCATCGCTCGCATGCAGGCTTCAGCAAACTCCATGTTGATGCGGTCGTGCCAAAGGTGGTGCAGGAGTTTAGGCCAGCGCTGATTGACTTCCCCCTGGGCCATAAAATCCAACAGCTCCGGATGAGCCGCGCCAGTGCCCCGCCAAATGCGCAAGTCGGCACTATCGCCTGCGTAGTGATTGGGGCGCTCTAAGTACTCCTGAGGAATGAAGTACTTGAAGAAGGGCAGTGGATCGAGAAACACCTGCTCCGCGATGTAGAGCAAATCCCGCCAGTAGAAATCCATGGGCACGGCATAGGCCTTGTAGATGCCAATGATTTGCATCAGATTCTCTGGCGTGTCGGGCAGCATGGAGCCGCCTGCCTCTAGCCGATGAATGATATCAGCAAAGGGGTGGCTAGATGGGGGAATGAGCGGCAGGTCGATTTGCGGCGAGGATACGGTCATGGCTATGGCGTTTTGTGATCAAAAAGTAGTTAAACAGGAATCAAAAAGATTTGGCGATCGCTGGTGCGGCAAATCCTGATGCTGGCGCGGCAAATTCTTCTCCAGACGGCGTTTGGCCTATCGTTTGACCCACGGCCCGATCCGTCGTAACCAGCGGCAGCGCTGCAACCATACGAGTGGCCGTCGCTTCGCTCCACTGCACCAGCCACTTGGGCTGCACCCCCAGCAGAAAAATCAGCCAGACTAAAACTAGAGCAGGCGTCCGCTCGCCCCACTCCACCTTCGGGAAGTAAGCATTGTTGTCCAGCTTGCCGAAGCAGGTGCGGTTGAGCAAGATGACGAAATAGACCGCCGTTAAGCCCGTCCCAACCACGGCGATCAGGGTTTGCCAGGGAAAGACAGCGTAGCTGCCCTGAAAAATCAGAAACTCTGCCACAAACCCCGCTAGACCGGGAATGCCTGCGCTCGCCATGCCGCTGACAATCAGCAATGCGCTAATGGTGGGTAAGCCTCGCACAGGGTTGAGCAAGCCGTTGAGCACGTTGAGGTCTCGGGTACCCACCTTGGTTTCTACTACGCCTACAAGGTGAAATAGGATGGCCAAAATCAGGCCATGGGCCGCCATTTGAGACACCGCGCCCACGACGCTGAGGGTTGTCATGGCGGCTCCGGCCAACAGCAGATACCCCATGTGACCTACAGAGCTGTAGGCCACCATGCGCTTGATGTCCTTTTGAGCGATCGCCGCCATTGCCCCGTAGAGGACGCTCACGGTAGCCCAGGTGGCCAGCCAGGGGGACAGGGTGAACCAAGCCTCGGGAAAGAGCCCCATGCCAAAGCGGAATAACCCATAGGCCCCGAGCTTGGCCAGTACCCCTCCAAGCAGAATCGCTACCGGGGCCGATGCGGCCACATAGGTATCGGGAAGCCAGGTGTGAAAGGGAACCAGGGGAATTTTGATGCCAAAGCCCACCAGCAGCGCCCCGAGCAGTAAGACCTGGATCTCCATCGGCAGCGACTGCCCTATCAGGTCGGCATAGTTAAAGGTTGAGGCGTCGCTCAGCCAGACCAACCCCAAGAACCCAGCTAAGATAATGACGCCAGATAAGGCGGTATAGATTAAGAACTTTGATGCGGCATACCCACGCTGTTCGCCACCCCAAATCGAGATCAACAGATAGAAAGGCACCAGCTCTAGCTCGTAGAAGAGGAAGAACAGCAGCAAATTCTGGGCCACAAACGCCCCAGCCACACCACCGCTAATCAGCAGAATCAGCGCATAGAACAGTCGCGGACGGGTGACGGTCTCGCGGCTGCTGAAGACGGCAATCCAGGTAAGGAGCCCGTTGAGCAGCAGCAGTACTAGAGAGAGACCATCTAGGCCGAGGACGTAGTCTAGGCCGAGGGCGGGAATCCACGGCAGGTGCTCCTGCAGCTGCATGCCGGGGTCGGCTAAATCAAAGCGACTTGCCAGCCACGTTGTCCAGAGGAGCACACCGCCAGAGAGACAGAGCGCGACCCAGCGCACTTGCTTGGTGGAAAGCGATTGGGGCAAAAGGCTGAGCACTATAGCCCCGAGCATGGGGAGCCAAATCAGTACGCTGAGCATAGGGTTAAAGGAAAAGGACGTATAAAAGCGAGTTGTCTATCGGATGCGGAACGGTGTAAGCAGCAGGGGTTTCAAGCGGAGGGCCATCGAACCCGCACAGTAGATTGGCTTGTTAAACCGGCAAAACTGAGCCAACGTTCGACAACAGTGGCCACACGAGAAAAGCCAAAATCACCACGAGACCAACGGAAATCGTGAGCACGTAAAACTGGCTCCGGCCGGTATTGCTGTACTTCATCGTCTCACCACTGAAAATGGAGGCGACGCCGACGAAGTTGACTAAGCCGTCCACCAGATAGCGATCGCCCCAGTCCACCAGTCGGGACAGCACATCTACCCCACCCACAATGCTGGAGCGGTAGATGCGAGGCGTGTAGAAGTCGTGGGCCAGCAGATCCTGCAGCGGCTTCCAGGGCAAGCGGATGGGCTTGGGTATTGGCCCTAAGTAAAGGACGGCGCTGAGGCCACAGCCCAGAACGCTTGACCACACCAGCGGCAGCGCGAGACCTTTGTTGACCATGCTCCACGATGGCAGCAGGGACAGGCTCTGCAGGATCAAGGGCAGGTGCAGGGTCAGCGCTGCCATGACGGTCATGGGCACCGTAACAGACCAAATATTTTCTGGCGATCGCGACGACATCTGCTGGGGGCTGTTGCCGAATATGAGGCAGAAGATGCGGATGACCCCAAAGGACGCCAAAGCATTCACCAGCAGCAGCAGCGCAACAATCCCCAGATTGCTCGACCAAGCGGCGTCTATTAACGCCAGCATGGCCCAAAACCCACCCAAAGGCGGAAGAGCGATTAGCCCCGCCGCGCCAGCGAGAAACGACAGCCCCGAAATGGGCCGACGGCCCCAGAGACCGCCCAGCTTAGTCAAATCCTGGGTAATGCTATTGAGAACAATGGAGCCAGTGCTCATCAACATGGCCGAGACGCCTAAAGCATGGGCCAACAGCATCAGAAATGCCGCCCCATTTTGCTGTAGGCCAATGGCAATAAACACAACCCCCATATACGCGCTGGTGAGGTAGGAAAGCGATCGCTTGACGTCGATTTGCGCAATGGCAATCAGGGTGCCCCCTAGGGCTGTGACGGCACCAATGGTCAGGGCTGCCGTCAGCACAACAGGGGAGAGGGCCAGCACTGGCCCCAGCTTAATTAGCACCCAGCCTCCCATCCCCACCACCACCGCATTTCGCAAAACGCTGCTGGGATATGGTCCTTCCATGGCTTCATCTAGCCACAGGTGGAGCGGGAACTGGGCACATTTTCCCATGGGACCGGCCAGCAGCGCCAAGCCGACCAGCGCCATCACAGTGGGGTCGACGGTGGCCGTTTCGGCCCACTGGGCCAGTTCCTTAAAGTTCCAGGTTCCCGCCAATGGATAGATGGCCAAAACCCCCATCAGCAGAAATAGATCTCCGACGCGCTTGGTCAAAAAGGCATCCCGCGCCCCAGTGACCACCATGGACTGGTTGAACCAAAACCCAATCAATAGATACGTGCCCAACGTCAAAATTTCTAGCAGCACATAGCTAAAAAAGAGCGAGTCGCATAGCGCTAGCGCGCACAGCCCTGCTTCAAACAGCGCGAGAAGCGAGAAGAACCTCGCCCAGCCCCAGTCCATTTCTAGGTAGCCCACGGCGTAAAGCTGGGATAGGAAGTTGATGCTAGTTACCAGCAGGATTGCGCCGAGGGTGACAGCAGAAATTTCTATAGGCAGCGTGATGTCGAGATCCGCTACCTGCAGCCAGGAAAACTGTAGGTATTGCGCGGGCTGAGACCGGAGCCCCACAAAAGCAATAGTGGCATGTGTAACCGCGATCGCCGTCATCAGCAGGTTGATATAGCCTGCAGGACGCGGGCCGGTCCGTTTCGCTAAGGAGGGGAACCAGAAGATCGACAGGATCATTCCGGTGAGGGGATAGCACGGTATGAGCCACGCGCTTTGGATGAATGCGTCAGTCATGGGTTAAGTATCCAGCAGCGATCGCAGTCGAGATGGCGCAAATGCGGCGCATCTCTATGCAAGGTGAGATATGCATTGAAAAAAGTCTATGGTTTTAGCATATCGCAATTCTTAAGAAACATTGAACTCACAGCAATCAGGGTTTTTGATTACTGCCATTGGTCTCAGTGAACTGCGAGCGGAATTCCGCAACGCTAGCATTATCTAACAAATCAGAGCACAACATCCAGCCGATCGGCATAGCCAGTTTGC
>JBARYO010000965.1:0-11826 GCA_049647905.1 Elainellaceae cyanobacterium
GCTATAGACGGAGCAATGTACTGACGTCGCAAATGATCCAAAGCGCTACAGATACTCAGCCAGCGAATCCAGTCACGACCGCGATAGGCTGCAAACTGATGGAGAAAGGACTGCGTCCCGCTAGGTCCGCACAAGCCAATGTAAACCAAGCCCACTGGCTTATGTGGCGCTCCGCCGTCTGGACCGGCAATGCCAGTAACGCTGAGTCCCCAAGTGGTCTTCAGTCGCTGCTTCACCCCAGTTGCCATTTGCTCGGCCACAATTGCGCTTACGGCG
Source organism: Elainellaceae cyanobacterium (assembly GCA_049647905.1). Classification (GTDB taxonomy): domain Bacteria; phylum Cyanobacteriota; class Cyanobacteriia; order CAKZMO01; family CAKZMO01; genus JBCCAG01. The sequence goes on from JBARYO010000965.1 coordinate 277, forward strand.
CCATGCTGGCGCAACGCTTCCGAATCGACAGATAGGAGCGATCGCTTAACGTTGTTATCGTAGGCAATGATGCCACCTTTAAAGTAGCTGGAACTTCCGGAAACTTGGGTCAACTGGTGACCAACACCACCCCCGGTACAAGATTCCGCCACCGCTAGGGTATGGCCCTCGCGGCGCAGATACTGCCCGACGACGGAGGCTAGGGTATCGTCGTCAGCGCCAAAGCAGTCGTCTCCGGCGATCGCCTCAATCTGCGCTTGTACTGGAGCAATCAGGGCATGGGCCGCTTCAGCAGAGGCCGCACTAGCGGTAATGCGCAGGCGCACCTCACCCTTCCCGGCGTAGGGGGCTACCGTCGGGTTATCTAGGGCAAAAAAGTCTTGTACCTTCTCTGCTAGAGAAGATTCGGGAATACCCCAATGCCGCAAGACACGGCTTACCAATGTAGAGGTCACCCAGCCCTGAGCCTTGAGGTAGGGCACCGCTGTGCCATGCCACATCGCCTGCATTTCCCTGGGCACCCCCGGAAAGGTCATCAATGTTAGACCGGGCCGTGGCGTCCAAATCAGCCCAGGAGCGCTGCCAATTGGGTTGGGCAAGATCTGAGCGCCTTTGGGTAAAAGCGCTTGCTTGCGATTGCTGACCGCCATAGCCTGAGGCCGGTGAGCATACTTTTCATCCAAGCTTGCCAATATTTCCGGGCGCTCTTCTAAGGGAACGTCAAAAAAGCCTGCTATCGTTTCTGTGGTTAGGTCATCAGGAGTCGGACCGAGACCACCGGTAAAAATCAGCAGCCGCGATCGCTCGCAGGCTAAAGAGAGCACTTTTTGCAGTCGCTGTGGATTGTCGCCCACGACAGTTTGGTAATAGTGGGGAATACCCAGCTGAGCAAGCTGCTGTGCTAGAAACTGAGCATTGGTATTGAGGATTTCGCCCAGCAGCAGCTCGGTGCCAACACAGATTACTTCAGCGCTTTGAGTCATGCTCCATCCATTCGGCGTAGGTGTGATTTAGGGTAGCGGTACGGCAAGGCAGGTCGCGCCAAAGGTCAGCAGCGCTTTACCCCATACGGGTTACCTTTACCTTCCAGCAAGTATAGATGAGTAGCGCCGTGGCTGCGGTGGCGTAAATGGAACCGCTAGGGATTTTGGCGATCGCTAGGGCCAAGCTCCCGACCCAAAGAGTCAAGGAATAGATAAACAGCACCGTCAGCCGGTGCGACAATCCTGCGTTTAGAAGCCGATGATGCAGGTGGCGGTTGTCCGCTGTAAATGGGGATTTGCCGCGCCACAGCCGGTCAATAATCACCGCCGACATGTCCAAAATGGGCACGGCTAAGATCAAAAGCGGCAAAAGCACCGCCACCGTTGTCAGGCTCTTGATCAGCCCAACAATGCCTACGCCCGCTAGGGTAAACCCGATATAGTAGGCCCCACCATCCCCCATAAAGATCTGAGCCGGATTAAAGTTGTAGCGCAGGAATCCTAGGGTGCCTCCGGCAAGGGCCGCAGCAATTAAGGCCGCTGCGGGCTGGCTCATGAACAAGCTGACAATCAGCATCACCACGGCAGCAATGCCAGACACCCCAGCAGCAAGACCGTCAAGACCGTCAATCCAGTTGATGGCGTTGGCCATGCCGACGAGCCAGATCACCGTTGCCAGCAAACTAACCAGCATTGGCAGCTGCGTGATCCCGACCAGCGGAATATCGATAAAGGCAATTTTGACGCCGACATACCAAGCGGCACTAGATACCAGCGCTTGCATTGCCAATCGAACGAAGGGCGATAGGTCAAAAAAATCGTCGGCGAGACCGATCAGAAAGAAGGCTAGACCGCCCACCGTAACGCCCCAAATTTCGTATTCCTTATTGGGTGGGAGGATACCGAATCCTCCTAACGACCACACCACAAGCAGTGCGGTAAGCGCTCCTAAAAATATGGATATGCCGCCCAAGCGCACCATGGGCTGACGGTGCATCTTACGCTCGTTGGGCTGATCAACGCGGCCGCTGGTGAGACCAATCTTGCGCACAATCGGGGTGCTCAGCAAGACGATGCCGGCAGAGATGACGAATGCAAGTAGATGGTAGAGCTGAGGAGGGATAGATGGCATCATACTCGCAAGGCAAAATCGCAGTGGCGGCACATTACGCCCAAAGGCCGACAGCTGGCAACAATAGAGCAATTTCACCCACTAGCATAGACTAGCCTGGTTCCTAATACTAGCGGCTAGTATTGGGAACCAATAGGCCAAGCCTCAGCGGTTGCCTCAGAGGATGTTTGAAACCTGTCGGTTGAAGCATTACGCTCTTGCATTACCCCCCTCTAACTCTCCTACGCCCTTCGGGCAGGCTGCGCAAAGCCAAGGGGGAGAACTCCGACTTCCCCCCTTGGCAAAGAAGGGGGGATTGAGGGGGGTTAATGCAGAACTTTTGCGGCTTTTCAAACACCCTATCACGGGCACCAGATAGCCTCAGCTACGACACTAGCGCTGGGGCAGGAGCCGACAAATGAGGATAGAGGGGAAACTGCTCACAAAGCGCCTTAACCCGCTCACGGCAGCCCTTAGCCGTCGCCTCTTCCTCGGGCTGATGGAGGCGATCGGCGATGATGTTGGCAATCTCGCGAAACTCATCTTGTTTCAGGCCACGGGTTGTCATTGCCGGGGAGCCTAGCCGCAGACCGCTGGTGACAAAGGGCGATTCAGGGTCAAAGGGTACGGTGTTTTTGTTAGCGGTGATGTTGATGTCGCTCACCAGCAAATCGGCGACTTTTCCAGTCATGCCAATGCAGCGGAGATCGAGGAGCACCAAATGATTATCGGTACCGTTGGACACGATCTTGATGCCGCGAGCCTGGAGCTGCTCACCTAGCGCTTGAGCGTTTTCAATAACCTGGGCAGAGTAGGCTTTGAAGCTTGGGGACAGCGCTTCCCCAAAGGCAACAGCCTTACCGGCAATGATGTGCTCTAGTGGCCCTCCCTGACTCCCTGGGAAAACAGCCTTATCCAGCTTTTTACCCAGATCGGCGTCCTTCGTCATGATCAAACCACCCCTGGGTCCCCGCAGGGTTTTATGGGTGGTGGTGGTCACTACATCGCAATAGGGGATTGGGTTGGGGTGATGCCCCGTGGCGACAAGTCCGGCAATGTGGGCAATGTCGGCTAAGAGGTAGGCACCAACCTCATCTGCGATCGCCCTAAAGCGGTCGAAATGAATAGTCCGTGGATAGGCGGAGTAGCCACAGATGATGAGCTTGGGGCGATGCTGCAGCGCCAAGTCGCGAATTTCATCGTAGTCTAGGGTTTCACTGTCAGCGTTAACGCCGTAGTGGCAGGCGTTGAACCATTTGCCTGAGACGTTGACTGGCGAGCCGTGGGTCAGGTGCCCCCCGTGGGAGAGATTCATGCCCATGATGGTGTCTCCCGGCTGCAGCAGCGCCAGGAAGACAGCAAAGTTAGCCTGAGCGCCAGAGTGAGGTTGAACGTTGGCGTGAGCCGCCCCGAAGAGCTGCTTGACGCGGTCGATGGCAATCTGCTCAATCTCATCGACAAATTCACAGCCGCCGTAGTAGCGCTTACGGGGCAGACCCTCAGCGTACTTGTTCGTCAGCACGGACCCTTGAGCTGCCATCACAGCCGGAGAGGTAAAATTCTCGCTGGCAATTAGCTCTAAATGGGTCTGCTGCCGGTCTAGCTCACTGTGGATCAGTTGCGCAACAGCGGCATCTTCCGCTAAAAAAACAACGTTTGTATGACTCACCGGTTAACTCCACACTCATCGTTAGCACTGGATTTTTTATCCTAGCGCGTCTTGCTCTAGGCGTCTTGGCGCATCGCCTTGATAGTTGTTCTGACAGATAGAGATTGGAAACCTTCATTAAGAAGATTTTACTTGTGATTATTTATACTAATTTATCATCTATCACTCGATAGGTTTTGCTTACAATTAGTACATAACTTGAGTGAACTCCTGAGGACCGAATATCGAAGGAGGCACTTTCTGGAGGGTCAATCATGCTCGTCGTCTTAATGGACAATCAGCTTGTCTCCCCTGAAGCCATCTGCCAAAGCTGTTTGATGGCCGATAGGGCAGGGCAGCCGCGCTGGCGCAATGGGACGCTGCGATGCGGACGTGCGCTGTCCCAAGTCGCGCCAGGCCAGCCGGAGCAGTACGAATGTCAAATGGGATTTCGTATCGCTAACATTCACCGATAGATTACGTCCTCTAGGCTTTGGTCCCCCGCAGCACGCCGAACTTGACCAGTCCTCGCTCATACCCTTGACTCATCAACCGCATCGCCAGGGCAGCCTGGATGATTTTGGGACCGGCCTGGATAAGCCCCGCGATCGCCTCTAGGCTAAAGGCGGACCGGATCACTTCGCCCCAAAACGGTGCCACGGCGTCGGACCAATCCTCCGTATCAATATTGTGAAATCCAGCTTCGCGGGCGATCGCCTCAAACGCCGGAATTGAGGTGATGTAGGGCAAGCAGTACACCTCATACAGATTAGCCAAGTGGGCCTGCTCATCTGATGTTAGCGGGGGGTGAGGCGATGCCGTAGGGCGGTGACACCAGGCCGCCATCAAAAACCTGCCCCCCGGCTTGAGGACGCGGTAGCATTCTGCGACAAACTGCGCCTTGTCGGGCATATGCTCCCCGCTCTCTAGGGACCACACCAGATCAAACGATTCATCCGGGAACGGCATGGCTAGGGCATCCCCCACCTCAAAGCGGGCCGTGAGTCCCATAGATGCCGCCCGCTCACGGGCTCGACTTGCCTGAACTGGGCTGAGGGTGATCCCCGTGGCCGTGGCGTCGAATTTTTGCGCCAGGTAGAGGGCGCTACCGCCAATGCCGCAGCCCACATCAAGAATTTGCTGGGCTTGCGCCACAGTCCCCCAGTCAAGCAGGGCCTCAATCAGGTCAATCTGCGCCTGATAGCGGTGCTTTTTTTGCTGGCCATCAAGGCCGTAATAGCCATGGTGCATATGCTCCCCCCAAATTCGCTCCCAAAGCGCCGAGGAGGAATCATAGAAGGTCTGGATCTGCTCCTGAAGAGTTGCCATCGCTTAAACCGCTAAATATCCTACTATTTTCATTATTGACTCTAGCGCTGCCATGACCGTTTCTCGGACCATTTGCCTTGGCTTTCTGACATTAATTGGAATTGGGACGGCGCTGCTGATGCTGCCAATATCGTTAGCATCTGGAGACTGGAATGATGCCGTCACAGCTCTATTCACGGCAACTTCAGCCGTCTGCGTCACTGGCTTGATTGTTGTCGACACAGGGTCTTACCACTCGGGATTTGGAGAGCTTGTGATTCTCCTTCTCATTCAGGTTGGGGGGCTAGGTTACATGACCGCAACCACTTTCTTGCTGCTGATCCTAGGGCGACGCTTTGGGCTGCGGGAAAAGCTGGCCATTCAAAAATCTCTGGATGTCGCCGAAATATCTGGCGCAGTTCAGCTGGTCAAATCCATTATCTCCCTAACGCTGCTCTTTGAAATCACAGGGGTCATGATATTGTTTTTCGTCTTCTCCGGCGACCACAGTACGCCCTCCAGCCTATGGCTTGCCGTATTTCATAGCATCAGTGCCTTTAATAACGCTGGCTTTAGCTTGTTCAAAGATAGCTTGGTCGGCTATGCCACTAACCCCTGGATCAATCTAGCCATTACCGCCCTGATTATTCTGGGCGGCATTGGCTATCAAACCCTGATGGAGCTATATCAAGCCCTGCGGATGCGCTTGAAGGGCAAGCGTACCTGCATTACTCTTTCCCTCAACTTCAAGATCGTGACCAGCACCACCCTGTTTTTGCTGGGAGTGGGGACCATGGCCTTCTTTCTGATCGAATACCGCAACCCGGCCACCCTTGGCGCTTTAGGGATACCGGACAAGCTGATGGTGTCATGGTTTCACGCCGTTATGCCCCGCACGGCGGGGTTCAACTCAGTGGATTACGGTGCGATGACGACGGCAACCCTATTCTTGACGATCGCGCTGATGTACGTGGGGGCCAGTCCGGGAAGTACGGGAGGCGGGATTAAAACCACGACGCTGCGGATTCTGTTGAGTTCAACGAAAGCGGTGCTACAGAGCAAAGAAGATGTCCTATGCTACCGGCGTCAGATTCCCATGACCTTGATTATCAAAGCGGTTGGGGTGGTTTTTGGCTCCGGCATGACGGTAATCATCGTGACAATTTTATTGGCCTTGACCAATCCCGATATCGAATTTATCAGTCTGCTGTTTGAATCGGTGTCAGCTTTTGCCACGGTGGGGTTGTCTACCGGCATTACGGCAACCCTATCCACGGCGGGCAAGGTAGTTTTGATTGCCACCATGTACATCGGACGGGTCGGGGTGCTGCTGCTGATGTCCACAATCTTGGGAGATCCTAAACCCAGCGTCATCAATTTTCCCGAGGAAAATCTGTTGGTTGGCTGATGGCGATCGCAGTGCGTTCCCAAACCCAGCTGAGCACTATCACGTCGGTTAAAAGTGGCATTTCCAAACTGGGTTTGGTATATCAAACTTAATACAGCGCTGGATACAGCGAGCCACGCAACCTTTAGCAATATCCTCCGGGAGCTTATACGGTGAACCTATCTTCTCTGTCTGACCTTAGTTTTTTTAGCAGCTTGCGCACCGCTAATCGGCAGTTTGCCGTCATCGGCCTAGGCCGCTTTGGTAGAGCCGTATGCCTGACGCTGCATCAGCTCGGCTATGAGGTTTTGGGCATTGATACCAATGAAGAGCTTGTCGCCCGGATGCTCTCGGACAAGATGGTCGTCCATGCCCTGCAGCTCGATTCAACCAATCCTAACGCCCTAAAAGAAGCTGGAATTTATGATTTCGACACGGTTATTGTGGCCATCGGCAACTATATCCAAGAGAGCATCATCACAACCCTGAATCTGAAAGAGGCCGGCGTTCCCCACATCGTGGCAAAGGCGTCATCTGAAGTCCACGGCAAACTGCTGACGCGGGTCGGGGCAGATAAGGTCATATTTCCGGAACATGAAATGGGCTGTGCCCTGGCGCGATCGCTCACGCGGCCAGAAATTTTAGATCGCTTCGAGCTTGACCCCGATCACTCTATCGTGGAGCATGCGGTGCCTGCAGCCTTTGACGGCAAAACCATTGCTGAACTGGAGCTGCGTCGCCGCTACAGCATTAACCTCATCGCCGTGAGCTGTCCCGACAACCCGGATACGTTTGAGATGAATCCAAGTCCGGTTAGACGGCTCAAAATTGGCACCATGATGGTGCTCATTGGTCCCAACAAGCAGATCGATCAGCTTCCCAAATAGGCCAAGGCTTTGACGCGATCGCCAGGTTACCCAGCTGCGTCAGCATACCGCCGATAAGACAAACCAAAAGGTAGCGCCAGCGCCGGGTTGACTCAGAACCCCCACGGTGCCCCCATGGGCCTCAACGATGCGGCGGCAGACATAGAGCCCTAACCCAAGCCCAGGAGACTGCTCGTTGGCCTGGTGATAGGGTTCAAACAGACCTTGTTGCGTTTCAAGGGAGACACCCACACCATCGTCGATTACCTTACAGCAGACGAGAGTGCCAGTGCGGGATGACGTCACGACCTCTGCGGTAATCGTGATGCTGACGCCAGGCCCGTTGTGGGCGATCGCATTGCTGACGAGGTTTTCAATCACGCGCCACAGCTGATCGGCGTCGGTGAGCACCAGCGGCAGCCTGTCTGGAATGGATGTTTTCAACGTTGCCTGGTGACGAATCAGCAAGGGCTGAACATCCTGAATCACTTGGTCAACAATGTCACGGAGCGCGTGAGGTCTTAGTGCGGGTGGTCGCTTGCCTAACAGAGGCGTTTCTACAGCAGTTGGGTCTGGCGGAGTCTTGACACCGTCGGGTTCCGAGAGGCCATCAACATTATGATCCTCAAGAAGTGAATTGACGAGTCGGAGCTGCCGCTCTCCGCTGCTAATCAGAGTCTCCAAGACCTGTTGCGGTACGATGAAATTGCGCGACAGCACATTGGTCCGATCGCCGTTACCTTGCAGGCTGTTGCCTCGAAGAGAACGGTCTTGGCCAAAGAGCGGCCCCGAATCAGATCGATCTAAGGTCCCCTGGGGGTTCGTCTGAGCATGAATATTATTGAGCACCATCAGCATTCCCATGATCGGATTGCGCAAATCATGGGAAACGCTGCGCAGCAGCAACCTCAGCTGGTAATTAGCCTGCGTCAGATGGGCGGTGCGCTCTTCAACCCGGCTCTCCAGATGGGCGTTGCGGTCTTCGAGCTGGTCAAACAGGTCTCGGAGCCGCTGCACCATCCGGTTGAAGGAGCGCGATAGGACATTCAGCTCCTGTATCTGGTAAGACGGGAGCTGCTGAGAAAAGTCCCCTTGAGTCAGCCTGAGACTCGCCTCACTCAGCTGCCACAGCGGATGGCTCATCCGGCGGGCGATCGCCACGCTCAGCCCGATGGCCACAGCCACAGCCGCGATACACAGGGCAATGGCACAGCCTGTGTTGCGGTGAATTTGGGACATAAAGTCCTGTTCTGGCATGACGATGGTAATCAGCCAGTCTAGCCCTCTCTCATCGTCGAACGGCGTGATGTGGACAAAGTGACGCTGACCGTCAAAAATCATCTCCAGGTCTTCAGGGCGATCGATGTCAGTCAGCTGCCGAAAGCGATCGGTGAGAAAGCGATAGGCCGCACGGGTCATTGGGTCAGCGCTATCGCTCGCAAAGCGGCGCTGCTGCTGCTCACCGGGTGCAATTTGAGCGAACGGAAAATCCTTGGCAGAGGTGGCAACTAGCTCCCCAGACCGCTCCATGATGAACAGAGTACTTCCAGCGCTGATGGAAATACTTTCGAGAAAGTCCCCAATTTTAGTCAGGACTAAGTCCGTCGCCATGACCCCCCGCAGCTGACCGGCTTGGTCGACGACAGGCGTACTTGCGGCGATGCCCAGCAGCGGCTCTCCGACATAAAGGTAAATGTCGCTCCAACGGGCCTCCCCTGACTGAGCAGGCGCTTTGTACCAGGGCCGACGTCGAGCGTCGAAGTTTGGAAAAATATCGATGCGCTCTTGGCGTGAGCCATCCGCCGCCGCCCGATACAGCGAGTATTCGCCCTGAGTAAATCCTTTAGTCGCGTAGCGTCTTAGCTCACCTTTGGCATTGCGCCCAACGCCAATAATCCCCCCAGCCTCATTCCCCGCGTAAACGTAGTTCACTTCTGGATTCTGCTGCAGCTGATGCCAGAAGTATTTTTCTAGCATGTCAGGATCGCCAAAATCCAGCAACCCTAGGGCAACTGCCGCCGCATTATCCTGATTGATCCGGTGGGATACATTCAGCCGGTGGGTCAGCTCCTGCTGCACATGAACAATAATTTCCTGCTTGTACCGCTCCATCAGATCGCCCACGGCCTGCTAGCCGTTGTGGAACGCAAGCCAGCCTGTTACGCTCACCACGACTACAATCAACAGGGCAAACGGAATGAACAAACTAATCCAGGCTGGCCTTGCGTCATGGGAGCGGCGCCAGCTTGGGAGCCAGCGCGATCGCGGAGGATAACTTGCGGTGGCGATCGGCTTTAGCATGGGATGAAGCGAGGAGCGATGGTTTATTCGCCAGTCCACGCTAAGAGAGGACAATTATCCTTCAAAGGCAACAAGAGACCAAGCGTACTCCCATCACAGGAGACTCTGATATTCTCCCAGTGTGACCTATTCTCCAGTCGTTGCCATCTTAAGAAATTCGGTATTTACTCCTGATTCTCGCGGCAGCGCTATTTTGCCGGTGCGGGCAATCTCGCGGACCCCAAACCGGGACAACAGGTTGATAATTGCCACAATTTTGCCCGGATCACCAACGACCTCAAGGGTGACTGAGTCATCGGCGACATCCACAATACGGGCGCGAAAAATTTGAGCAATATCTACGACTTCAGCTCGGGTCGTCCCTGCGGCATTGACTTTAAGCAGCAACAGCTCCCGTTCTACAGAAGGGGTTTCTGTAATGTCTTGGACCTTCAACACATTGATGAGCTTGTAGAGCTGCTTTGTCACCTGCTCTATAGCTTGAACGTCTCCCGGAAGCACAATCGTCATCCGAGAAATACCGTCTCGCTCTGTCGGACCGACCGCTAAACTTTCGATGTTAAATCCGCGACGGGCAAACAGTCCAGCTATCCGGGAGAGAACACCGGCCTCGTCTTCGACGAGTACAGATAAAGTATGTTTCATAACGCTTTTTGATGAGGCTGATGACGCTCGTACCCCATTTGAGGCCATTCCATCTAAATCACAATTGCCTTAAGTTATATCAGGTCGCCGGGGGGAAATGGCGTTCGATGCGCCACAGCAGGTTGTTACGATAACTAACGCATCTTTAGGTTTTGCAACGAACCCCATCAGCTTGTAACAGCTTTCTTAAAAGAATCGGGCGGTTTGGCGATGCATCCCCCCATCATCGCCCACAATTGGTCGCATCATGAGCGTAGTTTTGGGAATTTATCTGCCCAAGACTGAACGAGACTGAATCTGCCACACCGAGTCTGTCAACACGCTCTATGCACCGCTGCTGTGTCCCCACGACTGATGCGCTATGGTCAACCAGCACTCATCATCATCTCCACCACAGCTCTCAGCAGCAGCCGTCGTACCCTTGTGCGATCGCGATCGCACCAGCGGATACAGTACTGAACGTATCCAGCTTGCCCTAGCCCTAGCGGATACGACGGTGTTGCGATCGCTGCTCTCCACTTGCACCCCGGCAATCATGCCCTCCGTGCGGCTGGGTGCCGTCTCAACCCGCGTCAGCGTGCCTGCCGGAGACCTAGTGGCGGACGGCATCATCACCTTTGACGCCATTCAATGTACTTTGGCCACCATTGGCCTCAAGCCGCCGATAGATGCCTTCGCAGACTGTAGTAACCCGGGGGCGCGGGACCCCCATTGCCGCTATGAAACCCCGCTGACAACCTTGGTCAGCAGTGTCTCCCTCAACCAGGCTGCGCTATTGCTCAACCAAGCGCTGATTCCGCTAGACCAAGTGCAAGCCATCCTCAAGCTGCCGCGTCAGGCCTGGCATAAATCGTGGTGGTACTCTTACCGCTCCCCGCTCCCATTCCAGCGCTACATCCGCTGCCGCCGCTATGATGATGGCACCGTGACCCTGCAGTACAAAGACCACTTCCAACAGGAGCCCCCACCCTGCTTCCACAGCCAAGCGCAGCAGGCCCTTGTGGTCATTCGAAGTCAACCCAAGGCATTTGGTCAAACCTTAGCGGATGTCAATCGGCTCCGCCAGCGGCTAGAGATCTCCCAAGTCGTGCTTATCGATCAGAGAATCAAGGCCACAGAAGTGGAGGGATTCATGCGGCAAAACATCAGTCTTTATCCCGTCATGACCCTCGCCAACCCCATCAACTGCGCGGTCTGCAGCTGCCATGACTGCCCACTTCAGGGCCAATCCAACTCCCCCGTAACCGGCTGCGATCGCTTCTCTCCGAGCTACGGTTGATGCCGAGACAGCCTGAATTAGT
>JBARYO010000966.1:0-1572 GCA_049647905.1 Elainellaceae cyanobacterium
GGATAGAGCAGGCCGTCTGAAGTATCACCAGATGGCGGTTGTGGGTTGAGCCATCGCTCTGGGTAAAAGCGCCAAAACCACCAGAATACTTTCCGAGGGTCTGTTTCAGTTCGAATTTCTTCGAGAATCTGATCAAAGGGTAGCGATTCTGGCAGTGGCTTCACCTGCCCGCGCTGCCCACTAATAGGGTGGCGAATCTCTTGACTGGCCTGAGCGTTGGTGGGTTGGGAGGTTTGGAGGCTAACGCGATCGCTAGATGAGGCAATGTCTTGAGCAATCTTGCCGGGGGGGCGCTGGGCTGTAGAGGTGCTGTCCCACCATTGAGCCAACGGGCCGTCTTGGGCTGCATCACCCTCAAAGCAGGCTAATCTACGGTACTCATCGCTGAAAAGTTCTCCACTTTGCCGCTGCAGTAGCGCATAGAGCTTGCGCCGGTAAAATGCTGATGATTCGGACATAGGGTAAGGGCAGGCAAAGGGGGCAAGCGATTCCCCAGTTCTACCGGCGTTTATTTAAATCTGCTGAATTCTTAAGGTTATGTTTTCATTCGTAGTATTTTGGCTCGAATATGGGGGGCACAGGTCAGCGATCGCGAAGCGGGCCATAGCCATCGCCAATTCCCAGTCAGAGCGCACATCTGGCAGCGTCAGCACCTCGCCGTCTCCTAGGGTTACAATTGCCCCATGCCCATACCCGTCCCACCACTGACGGCACCGCCCGGCTATCGCTCCCAGGCCGAGGACACTGGGATTGAGACTGACCTGCTGTGCTTCTATCTGCTGCGGCAAAAGACGGTCGCCGAGCGGCTGCAGCTTGGGGCACAGCTTATGCGTAGCGCCCGCCAGTTTTCCATTAGCTGCTTTCAACAGCGCTTCAGCGCCCTTTCCCCTCGTCAATTTGCCCGTAAGCTTGCTGAAGCTTGGCTACAGGACTACTGTCCGCCAGACTACGTTCCGGGAGGTGATACTGTGAGCTGGATTCAGGACTCAATTCAACTAGCCGCGGAGTTGCACCGGCTTTTTGAGGCCCAGGGCATTGCGTACTATGTCACTGGCGGCGTGGCTGCGATCGCTTATGGGGAATCGCGCACCACCCAGGATTTGGATGTGGTGTTGGCGATCGCAAGAGATGATGTCCCTGTTTTGGCCGCTGCTTTAGAGGCTGCTGGTTTTTACGTTCCTGGGGTAGAGGATGTAGTGACGGGACGATTGGGAACGCTGCAGGTGACCCAAATCGACACGATTTCCCGTGCTGACTTGATGATTGCGGAAGATGCTCCTTATGAACAGCTCAAATTCCAGCGACGGCAAGCCTATTCCCTTCCTGATAAGACGGGCATCTACCTGGCTTCTCCTGAAGATTTGGTGGTCAATAAGCTGCGCTGGGGGAAGGGTAGCCAGTCCCAAAAGCAGTGGCGAGATGTGTTGGGGATACTCAAGGCGCAGCAGGAGAATTTGGACTATGACTACATGCACCGCTGGGCTGCTGAATTAGAGGTATCCGCGATGCTAGAGCAAGCAACCCTGGAGGCTGGGGTGAGGGCGATCGCTGATCAGCAGCGCCAAAGTTAAA
>JBARYO010000967.1:0-3909 GCA_049647905.1 Elainellaceae cyanobacterium
GGCGTAGGCCGCCTCAGGATTGGGGGCGCTCTTAGGCATGACCATGGTATCGGTCCACACCGAGGAGCCGCTCGACGGCACGATGTACTCTAGGTTGTCGTCCTCCAACGTGGCGGCGATCGCATCCACAGAGTAGGCCATCACCACCAGCAGGTCGCCGCTCAAAATCTGATCTTCGTAGCCAAAGGACTGAAAATTAGCAATGGCTCCTGCTTCTTTCAGCTCTAGCAGACGCTCATAGGCCTCTTCCAGTTCCCCTTCATCCTCAGAGTTGTAGGAATAGCCTAAAGAGCTGAGCACGGCCCCCAGGGTTTCCCGCATGTCGTCCAGTAGGGTTAGCTTCCCGGAGATTTGATCGGTCTCGCTCCAGAGATAATCCCAATCCTCCGGCGCAGGGTCCAGCTCCGCCTTGTTGTATAGCAGCCCAGTGGTGCCCCAGCTCACCGGGACGCTGTGGCGATTGTCTTCGTCGTAGACCGGACTCTGCCATTTGTCTCGCAGCTTATCCATCCCCTCTAGCTGGCCTGAGTCGATTTCGCTCAAGAGATCCAGCCCAATCATTTCCTGCACCATATAGTCCGAGGGATAGATGATGCTGTAGGCATCGCCGCCACCGGCCTGTAGCCGGGCCAGCATGGTCTCATTGGAGTCATAGACGTCCGACACAGCCTTGTAGCCGGTACGCTCGGTAAACAGAGCCAGCAGATCCTCATCCACATAGTCGGCCCAGGTGTAGATATAGAGGGTATCGGCATCTGCACCTGCTTCCGCTGTGCCGCCTTCCGCTGCTGCCTGCTCCCCATCCTCCGCCGTGTTATCGGACAGGGTGCGTCCACAGTTTGCCAAGGCTAGGCCAGACAGCGCCGCCCCAGAGAGCTGCAAGAAGCGACGGCGGGTGGGCGACAGCCGCCGAGAGCGCCTGTTGGGATAGCGGGGAATCCGTGTCATGACTAGCGATAGCCTCCTAAAACTATGTACCGTTGCAAACGCTTGTGTCGTTTCTATTTAGAGCGTTAACTGAATGACCGTAAAATAGCTGGTCCGTGAATTGTTATCGATGATTAAATCCAATGTTAAGGAGTATCAAGGTTTGATTTGACCCTGTCAATAACTCTACAAAGGAAGATTAAATCGATAGGGCAAGACCGTCTGTCTCATGCCACCAAACATAGACCTCCGTATTCAAGTCGAGTAGGTCTGGCGACTTGGGTTGCATAACCTGGAGGCGATCGCCCGAGTCCAGCTCCACCACATACTGCACGTGGGTTCCGAGGTACATTACGTTTTTCAGCTGACCTGAGAAACAGTTTTTAGCGCCATTGGGCTGCAGCCCGAGACGAATAGACTCAGGGCGGATGCTGATGACGACGGAAGGGGTAGACGAGGGGGCATCGGTGACCGGCGTAACAACCGATAATCCGCTGTCGGTCATCACCTGGAGGGTGGTACTGTCGCGCTGCTGCACCTGGCCGTTGAACAAGTTCGTATCTCCGATAAAGTCAGCGACAAAGGCCGTCTTCGGATGGTCATAAATTTCGGTGGGGCTGCCCACCTGCTCAATGGCCCCGTCGTTCATGACTGCAATGCGATCGCTGAGGCAAAGCGCCTCTTCTTGGTCGTGGGTTACCATAACGAAGGTCACGCCTAGACCCTGGTGCAAATTCGACAGCTCCATCTGCATCTCTTTGCGCAGCTTCAGGTCCAGCGCTCCGAGGGGTTCGTCCAGCAGCAGTACGGCAGGGCGGTTGATTAGCGCTCTCGCCAGCGCCACCCGCTGCTGCTGCCCCCCAGACAGCTGGTTGGGATAGCGGCGGGCAAAGGATTCCATTTTCACTAGCCGGAGGGCATCGCCCACGCGATCGCGCAAGACTGATTTGGGCTGGCCATGGATACGTAGCCCAAAGGCAATGTTGTCCCAAACCGTCATGTGGCCAAAGAGGGCGTAGCTTTGAAACACCGTATTTACCGGGCGGCGGTAGGGCGGCACATTAACCACAGATCTGCCCTGGATCAACACATCGCCGGCAGTGGGAGCCTCAAAGCCGGCGATTAGCCTCAGCGTTGTGGTTTTGCCGCATCCTGACGGCCCCAAAATACTGAAAAACTCCCCCGGCTGAATGACCAAATCAGCGCTACGAACCGCCGTGTCATCGTCAAAAATCTTGAAGACCTGGCGTAGTTCAACGTCTGGCGTATTTTGGCTAGTGCGTATGTGCCCATTTCGAACCGCAGTTTGAGACATAGTTTTTTATTATGCTGAAGCTGACCTACGTGAAGTGAATCGGGTAAATCAGCATTAGCGCTGCCCGAGTAAGGGGGATAGATAGGGTAATGGCTGTGCTCATGATGTGATAGTCACGTGAACATCAGATGGGGCTAATCAGGTGAATTCAAATTGATTTCGAGACCCTGGCGGATGGACACCAGCGATCTCGGTAATCGAATAGTACCGGATGGCTGCTGGGATTGCTACACTCAATATCTAGCAATACATCCAATGGAGTGCCTGTTACACCAAGCACAAATTCACAAAACCGCCGATCGCAATGGCCATTAGTCAGTCCCCTACTCGAACCCAATTTCACAACCGCCCCCCCCGAGAAACGGGGCGCACAGTTGGCCATCAGTTTCAATCGGTTGTGGCCATGGTGGTGATCTCCATCTTGCTGCTGGGTGGGGTTGGGAGCAGATTGGCCTATCTGCAGCTGCTAGAAGGCAAGCACAACAAAGATTTAGCCGAAGATAACCGCATTCGGCTTTTGCCCCGGCCACCGGAGCGGGGGCGTATCCTAGATCGCAATGGCAAAGCCTTGGCCCAGAATCGGCTGTCCTATTCTGTGTACCTATGGCCCATCAAGCGAGATGACATTGATTGGGAACCAACCATCGCTCAGCTCTCTGAGATTTTGGATATCCCCGCTGAGGATATTCGGCTGCGGCTTGACCAAGCGGGATATAGCTCGCCGCTGCTGGTGCGCATCGCCCGAGATATTACCCCAGCCCAGCTGACGGCGCTGATGGAGCTGAAGTCGGAGCTGCCGGGCATTCAGGTAGAGGCCGAAACCGAACGCATCTATCCCAACGGGGATTTGGCGGCCCATGTGTTGGGCTACACGGGAGAAATCAGCGACGACGGGCTGAGCCAGCTGGCTGATGAGGGCTACCGCCTCGGAGATGTTGTGGGTCAGCTTGGGTCTGAGGCCGCGTTTGAAGACGAGCTACGGGGGGAGTGGGGCGGTCGCCAGATTGAGGTTGACGGCATCGGGCAGGTGTTGGCAATCTTGAGTGAAAAACCGGCTAAACCTGGACGCGATATCGAACTAACGCTGGATATTCCTCTGCAGCAGGCGGCAGAAAAAGCCCTGGGCAATCTTAGGGGGGCCGTCGTTGCCCTAGATCCCAACACCGGGGAAGTGCTGGCCATGGTCAGTCGTCCCGCGTTCGATCCCAACATCTTCTCAACCCATATTACGAGTACCGAGTGGGCACGGCTGCAAAGCCTGGAGTTTCCTTTCGTTAACCGAGCGCTGCAGGGGTACGCTCCCGCTAGCACATTCAAAATCGTGACGACGAGCGCGGCCATTGAGTCGGGTAAATTTTCCTCTCGCGCCGTCCTCGCAACCTATCCCTTTATTCGGGCGGGTGGCATTCAGTTTTGGGACTGGAACAACGCGGGCTTTGGGCCGCTGTCGTTTCCCGGTGCGATGGCCATGAGTAGCGACACCTTCTTTTACCAAACGGCTATGCGCATGGGGGAGAAGCCTTTGATTGAATGGACGCGCCGCTATGGGTTTGGCGAAAAGACGGGGATTGAGCTGGCCGATGAGGAGTCCGCTGGACTGGTGCCCGATGAGGAATGGAAGCTAGAGAACCTGGATGAGCCTTGGTATCTCGGGGACAGCATCAACA
>JBARYO010000968.1:0-1728 GCA_049647905.1 Elainellaceae cyanobacterium
GTCTCAGGATGACTCGCAACCACTAAGCTTCTCGATGGCCTCCCTCAAGCGATCGGCTCTCAATGAGCATCTTCTAGACTTATTTATTGACCTGTTTGAGTTAGAGTCAACTTCGATAAAATCCCACCCTAACTACCGAAACCTGCTTGACTACGGCGCTATAGCCTCCTAAATCTGTCCGAAGTGTTGCCAGAGGCCCGAGGATTATTCCGGCAAAAGAGCAGGGGGCGAGCACCCCGAAGAGGCGATGAGTTCAAAGAGGTGGTCTACGGCGTTTTTACCCTGACGGCGCATGGATTCGAGAAAGCTGAACATCATCGCGACTAACTGAGCCCCCCAATCACTGCGGGCACCACCCGTGACCTTGCGATGAATCACCACGGGCCGTAAGCCTCGCTCCGCATCGTTGTTGTCAGGCTTGACCTCAGGACTCGTGAGAAACGTAAACCAGTCTGACCAATGCCTGCGAAACCGGTTGCTCAAGGCTTGGGAATCAGCGGCCCAACGCCCGTTGAGAGGATGCTCTAGCACGTCGGCTAACTCCGCTTCAAGGATGGGGCGCAGGGCTTGGAGTTCAGCCAAACTGAGGTGCCCCTGATGATAGTCCCGGTGGGCCTGCCGTGCCGTATGGATAATGGGGAAGATCCGGTGGGCAAACTCCCGATTCTCTGGGAACCGAGAGGTGGTTAACGCCTTGAGTTCCCGCTCCAGGTGCGCCCAGCACTTCTGTTTTGCCCCAGCCGATTGGGGCCCATAGGCCGACCAGCAGTCGCTGCTAAGCACGCCTGCAAAGTCCTCGCCCAAGAGCGTCTTGACCTCCGCTGAACTGCGGGTGGGGGCAAAGAACAGAACGCAGCACTCGGGGGCGGTGGCGATCCAAATCCAATGATTCACTCCGTTCAAGCGATAGCTGGTCTCATCGACACAGCGCACCCCAGGCTGTTGAATCCAGCTCC
The DNA here is from genome assembly GCA_049647905.1 of Elainellaceae cyanobacterium. Classification (GTDB taxonomy): domain Bacteria; phylum Cyanobacteriota; class Cyanobacteriia; order CAKZMO01; family CAKZMO01; genus JBCCAG01. The sequence continues at coordinate 957 of JBARYO010000968.1, forward strand.
ACCATTGCTCGTAAGCCGGTTGCAAGGCGGCACAAAACCACTGATGCACCTTGGCTAAACTGCCCTGAGACATCGGAACACCGAAAATGCTCTCAACCACATAGCGCTGTTTTGACCACGACAGGTTGCCCCCATAGCCCAGCCAGCCCACCACACTACTCAACCGTCCGCCATAGCTAAACCCCTCCCGGCACCCCAGCGGCAACGCCTGGTAACCCTGCCACTCGCAGGCGGGACATCGATACAGGGGCCGCTCGTACTCCCAAACCTCGACGAGATCCGGCACCAGTTCGGCCACCTGCTGGCGTTTTGTCCCCTGGGGTTGGCGCTTCACCTCACCGCCGCAGACCGGGCAGCGCTGCACGTCGAGCAACACGGGGTGATCAATCCAGCCAAAGCCGTTGCGCGTCCTGCCGGGGTGGTTGTATTTGGGGCCTCGTTTTCGCTGCGGCTTTTGTTTATCCCGGTTCGGTTTCTTGGGCCCATCGGAAGACGGTGGCTGAGAACTCGTCTCACTGCTGCGCCCTGTCACTTTCTTGAGCTTCTCGCTCAACGTCTCGAACTGTTCCTCTAGCTCTTTTACCCGTTGCGTTAGGCACTCGGTCTTCGCCCGTTGCTCGCAGTAGCGCTCGTACCAGTACCTCGCCCCTTGCTCTTCAGGGTCGAGCTCTGAGACGTTTAGTGCTGTGGGTGGCTGAATCGTCATGCCTCTTACTCTACCGATTTTTGCCTCATTCGCAATAGCCCCACCTTGTTGCGGTGACTAGTTACC
>JBARYO010000969.1:0-7552 GCA_049647905.1 Elainellaceae cyanobacterium
AATCTCATGGGCCTCATCATAGCTGCTGGCATATTGAGCCACCTGCGACATGAGCTGCACCGTGCTTTTGCCGTAGAGATCTAAGTCCCGGTAGTCTTCTGGGTGAGAGGTGTTATTGGAGACAATAATGCCCTCAGCATTGAAGCCTGCGTTAGGCCAGACGGCACCGGGCACGGTAATAGAGATGTGGGGAATGCCGTTATCGGGCTGACGCACCAAAACCGTCGGATTCTCTGACCAGTAGGGCAGCGGGCCACCATGGTTGTCTAAAGTCCAGCCATGGTAGAAGCGCCCGTCTGATGTGGCGTTGCCCGCAGCAATAAAATGGGCGCAGCCGTCGTTGAACAAGATGTTGGGCAGCAGATACGAGAAATACTCTTGATACACATCACCAAGGGCGAACACCATACAGCCGTCTACGGTCATGCCGATATCTGCGGTTGCATCGGCTAGCCCACGGCACTCGTCATACACCCCCGGAAAGGAGCGTCGTCTGGAGAGCCGACCCAGACCCAGGGCTCGACCAAAGAAGTTGAGGGCCGTAATCACATCTGCGCCAACAGCAGCAATCTCATCGTGCAGAAGCTCGCCGTGCTGCCGGCCCATTTCGTAGGGGGTGCCCTGCAGCCAAACCACCTTAATCTTGCCGTAGTCTTCACGGCGGGACGGCTGGGGCTCCCAGCTGCCGCTGGCTGGCTGCCAATTCAAAACAGGTGGCTGCCATGCTGCTGCATTATTCTGCCGCCCAAGGGGCGCTGCAGCCGCGTCCTCTAGGTTTTCTTCAACCAGTTCAACCGGCTCATCCGGCGCTGGCATACCGGCCTCAGGGGCCTGTGCTGCCGCAGGGGTGAGCCAGCCTGTTGAACTGGCAAGTGCGATACCGATGGCGGGCATCAGCGCCAAGGAAAGGCGACGTGGCGATCGCAGGTTTGACATAGGACTCAGTTTAGATCCTCAGTTCAGCTGAGATGTAGCGCTTGGCCGCAGGGTGACCTACCGCATTTTTGAGCTATTCCCAACCAGAGTCAAGCTCATTCAGCAATTCTCGCTCGCGTAGCCAGCGGGCTAACTCACGTCCTCCTAGCTTGGGAAGTCTCGTCAGATCGTTCTGCTGGAGGCGATCGCGCAATACGAAGTTGGGGTGAGTGGAGCCTAATTGTGATAAAGATTGAGAAGCTGACAGAACGCCGTCTCTTTTTGAACCAATGGCTCGTTTCGCCAAACTTCCAACAGCTGCATCCAGCACAGCGGCCCTTCTCGCAGTGCTGACCCTCTTGGGCTGCGATCGCCTCTCAACACCCGACGCCTCAGATCAGACGGACCAGCCCATCAGCACCAGCCAAGGCTACAGCGTGACCTATCAATGCCGAGACGACGTCACCTTTACTGCCCGACTCACAGAGCGGGAGGCGATCGCAGACCTGCCCGAAAAACCTGGTTTGACGCTGCCACGGGTCGGATCAGCCAGCGGCGCAAAATACAGCGACGGCACCATTACGCTATGGGATAAAGGGGGGGAAGCCTTTGTAGAAACTAACGGCGTCATGATGCTAGTGGATTGCCGAGCCTCTGAATCGATTCCCATCGGGACAGATTCAGAACCGTCACAGCCCGCCGAGGCATCTGCGCCAGAATCTACCACAGCAGAGCCTGAGGCAACCGCGTTCAATGCGCTCTGCGATATCTATCCGACTGGATCAGACCAAGCCTCGGCGTCCCTCCCCTGCGCGTTCTCCCAGCGACAGGGTTATGTCTACATTACGCGGGAAGATGGCGTTGCCCATGTCCTCAATCCAGTGGGCGACCAGCCCGGTAGCTATACCGATCAGGACGGCCAGGAGGCTTACCGTCAAGCGGGGTTAGGCGATAGCGGTCAGATTTACCAGATGGCGGATGAGACGATCTATCTGTATTGGAAGAGCCCGCTAAGCAGCGCTGACCCGAATGAGCCGGTCTCAAATGAGGCGGCCCCAAGCCCATCCCGCCAAAACCAAGCGGCCCCAAACCAAGCAGCCCGGCCTACTCAGCCATCTGGCCCCGTTGCGAATAGCCAGGCTCCTTGCAACACAGACCCCGAAGCGACGTTCGAAGCTGAGAACTATTTTGTTTACATCTGTCGGCGATCGGGTCAGCTGCGGTATATCGGTGTCGAAAAAGGAAGCGCCAATTCTCTGGTAACGGACGATGTCACCCCCATTGAGGACGGGTACGTGGCCGTGAACGGCGATTATGAATACCAGGTCAGCCCTAGTGAGCTTGTTGTCTACCGCATTGAAAATGGAGAGTATATAGAACTAGGCCGAGAAGCGATGCTGCGAACCATCCGACCTGGGGAGTGAGCGGCCCTTGGGGCCATTCACATTTGGCGGCTGAAAGGAATAAACGTAACGCGATCGCCATCAGTCATCCTTCTTTAATAGAGCTCTAGCCTTCTTCAGCTGCTGCGCGTGGTCTGGTTCAACCTCAGGATAGGCCAGGTTGAGAGACTCCAGTTTGGCCTGAATCACACGGGCAACGGCAAGCCTTGTAAACCATTTGTGGTCTGCCGGAACAATATGCCAGGGAGCCCAAGAGGTGCTGGTATAGCTGATCGCATCAGCATAGGCGGTCATATAGTCGTCCCAGTAGCCGCGCTCACGGGCATCACTCACCGAAAATTTCCAGTTCTTTTCGGGGCGGTTGATCCGATCTAGAAACCGCTCCCGCTGCTCTTCTTTTGAAACGGGGCGTAAACGTTTCGTTTGCGATGGACTAATTATACGGCTGGACTACGGGTAGCCCACATTGTCGTCCTAGAGCTAGCAACTAACAGTGGTCTTTGCCCCAAAGGACTTGGTACAGCGCTTCTTTCCAAGCTAACCCTCGGTTAGCTCTCTGTTCTCAAGCGAGCTAAGCGCCAAAGTTTTTTCGGAAAAATTAGTCGCCGACGTTGCTCGCCACTGGGCCAGTCAAAACTCCCAAAGTTTGCTATCGTCAGGGTGGTTGACTCTTGATAAATATTGTGCTCGACTACTTGCCTCCCCTCAATAACCACAACCTCCCGTACCCTGATACTCTTCATCCCATTGTGGTTCACTTCGTCATTGCGATGGTGCTGTTTGCCGTCGCTTGTGATGTAGTCGGCTACTTCACCAAAAACACCCGCCTGTATGAGGTGAGCTGGTGGAACATGGCTTTCGCAACAGTGTCTATCTTCGTTGCTATCATTTTTGGCCAGATTGAAGCAGGCTTAGCAGAGCCTTACCCCGCTGCCGTTGGCGATCTAAACCTACACACACTGATTGGCTGGTCCCTATCTGCCATCATCGCGACCATCACAGGTTGGCGTTACATCATCCGGATTCGCACCCCAGAGTCGCTACCAGTAGCCTACCTGGGGGTGGATGGCGTTCTGACGGCGATTGTTCTCGTCCAGGTCTACCTTGGCGATAAGCTGGTTTGGGTCTACGGCCTGCATTCTGAGCCGGTGGTAGAAGCGATTCGTGGAGGTGCACTTTGACGTTTTATCTACCTATATTGATGGCTGATGTGGGGGCGAACGGCTTGCCCTACCGCATTCCCATCCATCCCAATTTGGTCCATCTGACCCTAGGGCTGTTCATCGTGGCGATCGCCTTCGATATCGTTGGAGCCTTCTTCCCTCTAGAAAAACCAGTATTCAAGTTTTTGGCCATCCCGGCCACCCGCGCCAACTTGTTTGACGTGGGCTGGTACAACATGGTGGCTGCTGCAGGAATCACCTTCTTCACCGTTGCCGCCGGGTTCTACGAGATCATTACGGCGGATATTCCCCAAGACGCCGTCAGTTCTTGGGGCTTAAGGGCAATGGACACAATGATTTGGCATGGATTAGGGGGCGTCTTAATCCTAGCTCTCATCATTGGAATGACGGTATGGCGTGGGTTCCAGCGGTTTGTCTGGCGACAGGACCGTTCCCTACAAGTGCAGTGGACTTATTTGCTAGCGGGGTTGGCTATCTTTGTCCTTATGTTTGCTCAGGGCACGTTGGGCGCTCATCTAGGAGGCGAATTTGGATTGCATGTTACCGCCGACCAAATGCTTCGCTATGGCAGTAATCCAAATACGCTTTAAGCCATTTCTTTTGCTCTAGCGCTTGGCCCTCTCAGCGCTATCGCAGCACCGCACACCGTAATCTAAGCCATGAAACGACGCAACATTCTTATCCTGTCTATTCTGGCGATCGCCTACGCTTTGATTAGCCTCTGGGTAGGTCAGCAGTCCTACAGCTGGATGCCGCCCCAGGCGTCTGCTGAATCGATGCTGGTGGATGATCTCTTCAGCTTTCTGGTCACCATCGGCACGTTTATCTTTCTGGGAATCACAGGAACACTGCTGTTCTCCGCCATCTTTCAGCGCGCGGCCAAGTACGATTACAGCGATGGCCCCGGCATTGAAGGCAACATTACCCTTGAGGTGATCTGGACAGCAATTCCCTTTGCCCTGGTGATTTGGATTGGGGTCTACAGCTATCAGATCTATGACGAAATGGGCATTCTTGGCCCCATGGACCACGGCGCGATGGGGATGGAGACCGTTGAGGCGACGTCGGCTGATGTTGAGGCTGCCCCACCCCAAATTGAAGTCCGCGCTCGCCAGTGGGCTTGGGAGTTTCATTATCCCCAGCAAAACGTCGTGAGCACCGAGCTGCACCTGCCGGTGAACCAAAGAGCCCGGCTGCTGCTCTCCTCCGAAGATGTGCTCCACGGACTATATGTCCCCGCCTTCCGCGTCAAGCAGGACATCATTCCCGGCGAGAAAATCGACTTTGAATTCACCCCCATTCGAGAGGGGCGCTATCGTCTGCGGGACTCCCAGTACAGCGGCACCTACTTCGCCGCCAACCAGACCAATGTGGTGGTGGAGTCTGAGGAGACCTATCAGAACTGGCTGGCGATCGCCGCCGCCAATTCCCCTACCCCTGCCGAAAATCGAGCCTACACCGAGTTCTCGCGAGCCGAGCAACACCCCATCAGCTTAGGGTGGGAATCGGTTAAGCCTGCACCTGCCCCAATCGTCAATTACTCCAGCTCAGAGCAAGATACCTATGAGTAATGCCTCTTTAGAAGCAGCCCCAATTGCAAGTGGGCAGCCGCAACCTGGTGCACCAGACAACTGGAAGCGGTTCTTTAGCTTCAGCACCGATCACAAGGTGATCGGCATTCAGTACATCACCACCGCATTTGTATTTTTCCTCTTCGGTGGCCTGCTGGCTATGGTCATGCGCGGAGAACTGATTACTCCCGCCGCTGACCTCGTAGACCGCACGGTCTACAACGGTCTCTTCACCATGCATGGCACCATCATGCTGTTCATGTGGACCTTCCCCGTACTCAATGGCTTCGCCAACTATTTGGTGCCCCTGCAGATTGGGGCGCGGGACATGGCTTTTCCTCGGCTGAATGCCGTGGCCTTTTGGATGGTGCCGGTGTTTGGCGTCATTCTAGTGGCCAGCTTCTTTGTGCCGGGTGGTCCGTCTCAGTCGGGCTGGTGGGCCTATCCCCCGGTGAGTCTGCAAAACCCCAGCGGCAACCTAATCAACGGCCAATCCCTTTGGCTGCTGGCGGTGGCAATGTCAGGCATCTCCTCCATCCTGGGTGCGGTCAACATCGTCACCACCATCTTCCGCATGCGGGCACCAGGCATGGGATGGTTTCGCATGCCCGCCTTCTGCTGGACCGTGCTGGCCGCTCAGCTCATTCAGCTGTTTGGCCTGCCGTCTTTGACCGCTGGTGCGGTCATGCTGCTGTGCGACCTTTCCGTAGGCACCAGCTTCTTCAACCCTGATTTAGGGGGCGACCCGGTGCTGTATCAGCACTTCTTCTGGTTCTACTCCCACCCGGCGGTATACGTCATCATCCTGCCGGTGTTCGGCATGTTCTCCGAGATTTTCCCGGTATACTCCCGCAAGCCCCTGTTTGGCTATAGAATCGTCGCGGTGTCCTCCATTATCATTACCGTGCTCAGCGCTGTGGTATGGGTGCACCACATGTTCGCTAGCGGCACCCCTGGATGGATGCGGATGCTGTTTATGTTTTCTACCATGCTGATTTCCGTGCCCACGGGCATCAAAGTATTTGCCTGGGTCGCTACCGTATGGGGCGGCAAGCTGCGGTTGACCACAGCGATGCTGTTTGCCCTGGGCGGTTTGGTGATGTTCCTGTTCTCGGGCATTACCGGCATTATGCTAGCGGCGGTGCCCTTCGATATCCACGTCAATAACACCTATTTCGTGGTGGGTCACTTCCACTATGTAATCTACGGGGCGACGGTGATGGGGGTCTATGCTGCTATCTACCATTGGTTCCCAAAAATGACGGGGCGGATGTATTACGAAGGGCTGGGTAAGCTGCACTTCACCCTCACCTTTATTGGCGCCAACCTCAACTTCTTCCCCATGCATCCCCTGGGTCTCATGGGTATGCCCCGCCGAGTGGCCTCCTACGACCCTGAGTTTGCCTTTTGGAACGTACTGGCCAGTCTAGGGGGATTTCTTCTCGGCGTCTCGACCCTGCCCTTTATCCTCAATATCTTGAGTTCTTGGGTGCAGGGTAAACCCGCCCCCGCTAACCCCTGGAAAGCCATTGGTTTAGAGTGGCTAGTAGACTCCCCTCCGCCCCACGAGAACTTTGGCGAGATTCCGGTGGTGATTTCAGCGCCCTATGGTTACGGTCTTGACGAACCCCTTGTTGCAAACCCAGGAGAGTTGGCCAGTGAGCACAACTAATATTGACCCCAGCGTAAATGCCCAGGTCGCCGCTACGGCTCACGGTGGCCATGAGGAAGAAGACCATCGCATGTTTGGCTTTGTGGTCTTTCTGCTGTCGGAGACGGTGATTTTCTTGAGCTTTTTTGTGGGCTACGTAGTCCTCAAAACCGGCTCGAACGAGTGGCTCCCGGCAGGCTTTGAGGGGTTGGATACTCAAGAGGCCTTGGTCAATACCATCGTGCTAGTGTCCAGCAGCTTTGTGATTTATATTGCCGAGCGCTTTTTGCATAAGGAAAGCCTCTGGGGCTTCCGGGCCTTTTGGCTACTGACTATGGCCATGGGGGCCTTTTTCCTCTACGGTCAGGCCGTGGAGTGGATGCACCTACCCTTCGGGTTTACATCCGGCACGTTTGGCGGCACGTTTTACCTGCTGACGGGCTTCCACGGCCTGCATGTGCTGACGGGAGTCTTGTTGCAAGGCGTGATGCTGGGGCGATCGTTTCTACCGGGTAATTATGAGGGGGGCGAGTTTGGCGTAGAGGCGACGTCCCTGTTTTGGCACTTTGTGGATGTGATTTGGATTGCGCTGTTTGCGTTGATCTATTTGTGGCAGTAGATATAGGTAGGGGGCACAGCATGCTGTGCCCTTACGGGACGGCGATATAGGATGCACGGATCGGGCCGTACGATTTACAGGTAGGGGGCACAGCGTGCTGTGCCCTTACGGGACGGCGGTCGGGATATATACGGGGAGACATCATGATTATTGACGACCAGCATTACGACGTGATCATCATCGGCAGCGGGGCAGGCGGCGGCACACTG
>JBARYO010000970.1:0-7041 GCA_049647905.1 Elainellaceae cyanobacterium
ATCTAGACGTACGCTTCAAAGTTACGCCATTCGACGAGATGTATGGCGAAGAAGCATCACGTCTATCAACCCATGCCAAGATGCAGGAAGCAAGCGAGAAAAAGGGAGAACCCTGGATCTTCAACCCTGAAAATCCGGGCAAAATTCAGGTCTATGATGGCCGTACGGGTGAGGCCTTTGATCGGGCGGTGACCGTGGGTAAAGCCTATATGCTCAAGCTAGTTCACCTCGTAGACGACAAGATCCACGCACGGTCTACCGGGCCATACTCTCTGGTGACGCAGCAGCCCTTGGGCGGTAAAGCTCAACAAGGCGGGCAGCGCTTCGGGGAGATGGAAGTGTGGGCGCTGGAAGCCTTTGGCGCAGCCTACACCCTGCAAGAGTTGCTCACGGTCAAGTCAGACGATATGCAAGGGCGAAATGAGGCGCTCAATGCAATTGTCAAAGGCAAGCAAATTCCTCGTCCTGGCACCCCTGAGTCGTTCAAAGTGTTGATGCGAGAATTGCAGTCACTCTGTCTTGACATCGTCGCCCACAAACTGGACACAGCCGAAGATGGGACCTCACAGGATACTGAAGTTGACTTGATGGCGGATATTGGTACGCGACGAACGCCATCCCGTCCCACCTATGAATCCATCAGCCGGGAAGAAATAGAGGTCGAAGAATAGTGGTGAGCGATGCGCACGACTTTGGATAACGCATCGCCCGTCCCCGCCGCCAATTGCTATGACAGTTGGCCGTCTCCCGCAACCCATAACACCCCCAGCTATTTAGATTAGACAGCCTGATATCTTTTTGCCTTTAAGGACACAGCAATGCCAAAACTGGAACAGCGATTCGACTATGTCAAAGTTGGCTTGGCCTCCCCAGAGCGAATTAGGCATTGGGGAGAGCGTGCGCTTCCCAATGGATTGATCGTTGGTGAGGTTACCAAACCTGAAACTATTAATTACCGGACGCTCAAGCCAGAGATGGACGGTCTATTCTGTGAGCGTATTTTTGGCCCAGCGAAAGATTGGGAATGTCACTGTGGCAAGTACAAGCGCGTACGCCACCGCGGCATTGTCTGTGAGCGCTGCGGCGTTGAGGTCACTGAGTCTCGAGTGCGCCGTCACCGGATGGGCTACATCAAGCTTGCCGCGCCGGTCACCCACGTTTGGTACCTCAAAGGAATTCCCAGCTACATGTCAATTTTGCTGGATATGCCCCTACGGGATGTCGAGCAGATTGTTTATTTCAATGCCTATGTGGTTCTCGATCCGGGCAATGCTGACAACCTCAGCTACAAGCAGTTGCTCACCGAAGATCAGTGGATCGAGATTGAAGACCAGCTCTATAGCGACGAATCTCAAATTTCTGGAGTTGAGGTCGGTATTGGGGCAGAGGCACTCCAGCGGCTGCTGCAGGATTTGGACCTAGAAGGCGAAGCCGAGAAGTTGCGTGAAGATATCGCCAACGCCAAAGGCCAAAAGCGGGCTAAGCTCATCAAGCGTCTGCGGGTTATTGACAATTTTATTGCGACCCAGTCCAGTCCTGATTGGATGGTGCTGTCCTACATCCCCGTTATTCCCCCCGATCTGCGCCCCATGGTTCAGCTTGATGGTGGGCGCTTCGCCACATCTGACTTGAACGATCTCTATCGCCGGGTAATAAACAGAAACAACCGACTGGCTCGACTGCAAGAAATTCTCGCGCCTGAAATTATCGTGCGTAATGAGAAGCGCATGTTGCAAGAAGCCGTTGATGCTCTGATTGACAACGGTCGGCGGGGACGGACGGTGGTTGGTGCCAACAATCGTCCCCTCAAGTCCCTCTCTGACATTATTGAAGGTAAGCAAGGGCGCTTCCGCCAGAACCTATTAGGCAAGCGCGTTGACTACTCTGGACGCTCCGTCATTGTGGTCGGGCCAAAACTGAAAATTCACCAGTGCGGCCTGCCCCGAGAGATGGCTATTGAACTGTTTCAGCCCTTCGTCATCCATCGGCTCATTCGCCAGGGATTAGTCAACAACATTAAGGCGGCCAAAAAGCTCATTCAGCGCAACGATCCCAGCATTTGGGATGTGCTGGAGGATGTGATCGATGGTCACCCCGTCATGCTCAACCGTGCTCCCACCCTCCACCGTCTCGGCATCCAGGCGTTCGAGCCTATTTTAGTGGAAGGACGGGCTATCCAGATCCATCCACTAGTCTGTCCAGCCTTCAACGCAGACTTTGATGGGGACCAGATGGCGGTTCACGTACCGCTCTCTCTCGAAGCTCAGTCTGAAGCCCGCCTCTTGATGCTGGCATCGAATAACGTGCTGTCACCGGCAACCGGACGCCCTATCATCACGCCGAGTCAGGATATGGTTCTGGGGTGTTATTATCTCACCGTAGAAAATCCAGATGCGAAGAAGGGGGAAGGGCGGTATTTTGCCGGTTTAGACGATGCAATCATGGCCTATACCCAAGGTACTATTGACCTGCATGCCTACGTTTGGGTGCGATTTGACGGTGAGATCGAGACCGATGACGATGACACAAAGCCGGTCGACGAAAAGACGTTTGATGACGGTAGCACCACTCGAATGTACAAGTGGCGGCGTGTGAGAGAAGACGCCGATGGCAACCTGATTTCACAATACGTTCGCACGACACCAGGACGCGTTATCTATAACAAGACGATTCTTGATGCTCTGAAAGCGTAATGAGAGGTTAGGACACGAGCCACCTGTGGTTAGGCTGCAGCGGCTCGCGTTCTGATTGAGGCAAATAGCTTTAGATCGCGCTTAGTGTCGCAGCGCTGAAGAAATGAACGGCACGTCTGACAGATGTAGTTTGATGGACAAAGGTATCTCATGGTAGACCGCAACGATAATCCGCAATCAGAACGGCCATTTGTCTTTCGCAATCGCGTAACGGACAAAAAGCAGTTGCGCAAGCTGGTGGCATGGGCATTTACTCACTATGGAACAGCACGCACGGCCCAGATGGCGGACGAGCTAAAAGATATGGGTTTTCGCTATGCCACCCGCGCAGGCGTTTCCATTAGTGTTGACGACCTCCAAGTGCCTCCCATCAAACGGCAGCTTCTCGAAGCAGCAGAGGAGGAAATTCGCAGTACTGAAACGCGCTACACCCGTGGCGAGATCACGGAGGTAGAGCGATTTCAAAAGGTAATCGATACTTGGAACGGCACCAGCGAAGAGCTAAAGGACGAGGTGGTTCGCAACTTCAAAGCGACCGATCCCCTCAACTCGGTCTACATGATGGCGTTCTCAGGAGCAAGGGGAAACATTTCCCAGGTGCGCCAGCTGGTGGGAATGCGGGGTCTGATGGCTGATCCGCAAGGCCAAATTATTGACCTACCTATCAAAACGAACTTCCGTGAGGGATTGACGGTAACGGAGTATATTATCTCCTCCTACGGTGCTCGTAAGGGCTTAGTAGATACGGCCCTACGGACGGCGGACTCAGGCTATCTCACCCGCCGACTGGTTGATGTTTCTCAAGATGTGATTATTCGCGATCTGGACTGTAACACCGAGCGCGGCATTCCGGTGCGCAGCATGACAGATGGCGAAAAGGTGCTGATTCCCCTGCAGGATAGACTGCTGGGTCGGGTTTTAGCAGAAGATGTCATTCACCCCAAGACCAAAGAGCTTGTGGCTGCTCGAAACCAAGACATTTCTGATTCCCTGGCGAACATCATCGCTGACTCAGGGGTTAGTCACGTTGTGGCGCGATCGCCCCTGACTTGTCAGGCAAGTCGATCCGTATGTCAGCGCTGCTACGGCTGGAGCCTGGCCCATGCCTCAGTTGTGGATTTGGGTGAAGCAGTTGGCATTATCGCCGCCCAGTCTATTGGTGAGCCGGGAACCCAGCTGACGATGCGCACTTTCCACACGGGGGGTGTTTTTACCGGAGAGGTTGCACAGCAGGTACGCGCCCCATTTGACGGCACGGTGCACATTCCTGATGTGAAAAAGATGAGGGCGCGCCCTTTCCGCACCCGTCACGGCGAAGACGCCATGATTGTGGAAGCGAACACCAAGCTTACCGTTGAGTCCCACGGCGGTCAAAAGCGGGCCTTTACTGTGAACCAGAGTTCAATTCTGTTTGCAAAAGACGGTGAAACGGTCAAAGCCGGCAAGATTTTGTCGGAGATGCAGGCCACCAGCCGCACCCGCAAGGTTACTGAGCGGGCTACTAAGGACGTGGCCTCTGACTTGGCGGGAGAAGTGCGGTTTGCGGAGGTTATCCCTGAAGAAAAGAAAGACCGTCAGGGCAACACGACCCGCATTGCGCAACGGGGTGGCCTAATTTGGGTTCTATCTGGAGAGGTGTACAACCTACCGCCCTCGGCAGAACCGATTGTGAAAAACGGCGATCGCGTTACCAGAACTAGCGTGCTGGCCGAGACCCGCCTTGTTACTGAGAACGGCGGGGTAGTTCGCTTACCGGAGGACGACGAGAGCAAGGGGGGGCGCGAGGTTGAAATCGTCACCTCATCCGTACTGCTTGACCAGGCCCGCGTCTATGTCGAGTCCCCTCAGGGTCGTGAGCAGTACTTTATTGAAACGGGTAATGGTCAGCGGTTCTCGCTGATTGCGACGCCGGGAACCAAGGTGATGAACAATCAGGTCGTCGCCGAACTGATTGACGATCGCTACCATACTCAAACCGGTGGCATCATCAAGTACTCCGGCGTTGAGGTGGCCAAAAAAGGTAAAGCCAAGCAGGGCTATGAGGTCATGAAGGGCGGCACACTGCTGTGGATTCCAGAAGAAGCTCACGAGGTCAACAAGGATCTGTCTTTGCTTCTGGTGGAAGACGGCCAATACGTTGAAGCCGGCACAGAAATCGTCAAGGACATTTTCTGCCAAAGCAGTGGTGTTGTAGAGGTTGCGCAGAAGAACGACATTTTACGTGAGATCGTCATCAAGCCGGGTGATCTGCATATGGCAGACAATCCAGAAGATGTAATGGCTAAAAGTGGCACCATCGTCAACCCTGGCCAAGAAATTATTCCGGGTCTAGAGGTTGATGCACTGCGCTATATCGAATACGTTGAGTCCCCAGAAGGACCAGCGATGCTGCTGCGGCCCGTTACTGAATTTACGGTGCCGGATGTCCCCTCTGTTCCGAGCCAAGAATCAGTGAGCGATGATTCCGAATCATCCATCAGCCTGAGAGCGATTCAGCGCATTCCGTTCAAAGACGGCGATCGCGTCAAATCCCCAACCGGACTGGAGCTGGTGCGCACCCAACTCGTACTTGAGCTTGGGGAAAACGCATCCCAGATGACAGCTGACATTGAGTTGATAGAGGATGAGACTGACGCGGAAACGCGACGGTTGCAGATGGTGATTCTAGAGACCTTAATCGTTCGGCGAGATGTCACCGCCGACCAGACCCAGGGCAGCACCCTCACACGATTGCTTGTTGACGACGGGGACCAAATTGCCCCCGGGGCTGTCGTCGCCCGCACGGAAATCCAATGTAAGGAAAATGGCGAAATTCGCGGCATCCTAGAAGGCGCCGAAGCCATTCGGCGGATTTTGATTGTGCGAGAGGAAGATCGGTTTAGCATCGAGCTCAACGGTGAAAGCGCGACGGTAAAAGTTGGGGATCTCCTCGTTGGCGGTGCAGAAGTAGCCTCGGGCATCAGTAGCCCGGATTCAGGGCAGGTTGTCGAGGTTACCGGCGAACGGGTAGTGCTGCGATATGCTCGTCCCTATCGCGTCTCTCCTGGTGCCATTCTGCACATTGACGATAAAGACCTGGTTCAACGGGGCGACAACCTGGTGCTGCTTGTGTTTGAGCGCGCCAAAACGGGAGATATCATCCAGGGTCTACCGCGAATTGAAGAATTGCTGGAAGCCCGCAAACCCAAGGAAGCCTGTATTCTCTCGGCCCGTCCCGGTACAGCTCAAGTGGTGTACAACGAGGGTGAGACCGTCGAGATTAAGGTAGTTGAAGACGATGGCGTCGTGACAGACTACCCTCTCGGCCCTGGACAGAACGTCATTGTGGGTGACGGACAAAAAGTTGAGGCTGCTGAACCCCTGACTGATGGCCCCGCCAACCCCCACGAAATTATGGATATCTTCTTCCGCGTTAACCGCGAGAACAAAGGGACCCATCAGGCCGCTATGATTAGCTTGGAGAAGGTGCAGACCTTCTTAGTCAACGAAGTGCAGTCGGTATACCAATCCCAGGGGATTGACATCTCCGACAAGCACATTGAGGTGATTGTGCGGCAGATGACCTCGAAGGCTCGCATTGACGACGGTGGCGATACGACAATGCTGCCGGGCGAATTGGTTGAACTGTATCAAATTGGTCAGGTCAACGGGGCAATGTCAATTACGGGTGGGGCTCCCGCCGAGTACACCCCTGTACTGCTCGGAATTACGAAAGCATCCCTGAATACAGACAGCTTCATCTCTGCGGCATCGTTCCAGGAGACCACGCGTGTTCTGACAGAGGCCGCAATTGAAGGCAAGTCTGACTGGCTCCGTGGCTTAAAAGAGAACGTTATTATCGGTCGCCTGATTCCGGCGGGTACGGGCTTCAACGCCTACGAGGAATCGTCACCCTCAGCCTCGGATGACCCTTACGACAACACTATGTACGATGGCAACATCGACCTTAAAGATGTTGTCCTCGATGACCAAACGGCTCGCACCTACGAGCTAGAGGGCGGCTTGGACCGCTTTCCGGATCAAGACGGTGACGCTGAGCTGATCGGCGGCGGCTCTCCCCAAAACTTCCAGGGCCGTCCGGTAGAAGGGACGCCAATGATCCTTGAAGACGGAAGTGATTTGGGCGATATTGCCATTAGCGATCGCGGCGCTGAGGACGCCGTCGTTGCCGATAGCGCTGGTAAAACCAGCGGGGAGGCGAATGGCACCGCAACCGACGCTACCGACTCAACAGCGGAGAGCATCGATGATGGGGAGGCCGCTGACGAGTAAATCCGCAAACTGATTGGTCTGCGCGTCAAGGATATGGCGCAGACCTATTCTATCCATGAAGATAAGCAGCATGAAG
>JBARYO010000971.1:0-4125 GCA_049647905.1 Elainellaceae cyanobacterium
GCTATACCGTTATTCTCAATGAGGCCGGGGATTTTTTAGCCCATCCTGTCGCCGATCAAGTAGGAAAATCAGTACACGATACTGCTGACAAGGCGCGATTTCAGCTTCTAATTCGCGACGCGCTCCACGGACAGCGTGGTGTTCGACATCTGTTTCATTTCTCTGATGACGGTGCCGAATGGCTGGCGGGATACAGCGCTACCCCAATCACCATAAGCTCTACCCAGGATCAGACCTGGGTCGTCATTGCCATAACGCGTTTAGACAACGCGCTCCATGGCTTAACCGACATCAAACGGATTTTAATGGTGCTAACGGCAGGTCTTCTATTTGCACTGCTGCTTGGCATGTTATATCTCTCCCGAGATTTGGCTCGCCCGATTGAACAGCTCGGAGACTTTGCGCGACATATTGATGAGCGCACCGCCGCTGACGTCCCTCAGAACTTTCAAATTCGGGAGCTGAACCAGCTTGCAGAAGTGCTTGGTGATATGGTGAAGCGCTTAGGAGAACGGGCCCAGGAGCTAGAATCTGCCTGGCAAGAGGCAGAAACTGCCAACCAATTGAAGAGCGAATTTTTGGCCAACACATCCCATGAGCTTCGCACCCCACTCAACGCGATTATTGGCTGTATCCGACTGGTCAAAGATGACTGCTGCGATGATCGAGGCGAAGAGCTGGAGTTTTTGGACCGGGCCGATGAGGCCGCCATTCACTTGCTGAAGATCATCAACGACCTGTTAGACATCGCCAGAATTGAGGCAGGTACCCTCTCCCTCAACTTTGAAGATATCGATCTCAAACAACTTCTAAGCGAAGTTTCGGCTCTGCAGACTGTTGAAGCCCATCAAAAGGGGCTGTGGCTGAAGGTGTTGGACTTACCAACGTCTCACGTTAAGGTGGACCGGGCCAAGCTGAAGCAAGTGTTTTTGAATCTGATCTACAACGCCATCAAATTCACAGATCGAGGTGGGATTACAGTCGGTACTCAGGTTGTTGCCATTGACGATGATCTGGAGCTGCCCATAGCATCTAGAATAGAGAAAAAATCGGGGCACCACCGGGTCATCGTATCAATTACCGATACCGGCATTGGCATTGACCCGTCGCAGCAGCATAAGCTGTTCAGGCCATTTGTTATGGTGGATGGTAGTACGACCCGAAAGTTCGAAGGGACAGGTCTGGGATTAGCGATTTCCCGCAACTTAATTGAGCTAATGGGAGGGTCGATTGTCTTACGTAGCGATGGGCTCGGTCTGGGGACAACCGTTGAAGTGACCTTGCCCATTGTCTCTAGCGAAACCATGGTTCTCCCTCACCCGCAAGAGCGGCGTGCCGTGACGAGTTAAACGCCCTCTACTGAACGAAGTAAGTCCTTAAGCATATATCACTATGTCTTTGTACAGCTTCTAACCTGGGGTATAAGCAATTTTAAGAATTGAAAATTATAGTGCAATGATGTGGGAGGAGTGATTTCCGACTTTGGACGGAAAATCAACCCTTTTGGATATCCAAAGCTTACAGGAGTATTGTATGAAATTACGTTCTATTCTCTTGACCTCTACGGTCGCGGTTTCCGTTTTTGCTGCCCCTGCGTTTGCGCAAAGCACCGTTGAGTCAGAAGAAATGATGACGCCATCGATCATGGCTCAGTCTTCTGACGGGATGGGCATGATGACCGTTTCTGGTACGGTTCGCAACGTAGACGAAGACTTTGGTGAGATCCGCGTCGACCGTGAAGACACTGGCACGTTGGATACTATCTACGTTGGCCAAGCAGACGTCGCTACGTTGAGAGCGGGTGACGAGGTTGACCTAATCATCAGTAATGGCAACATCGTTGCTATCTCTGAAAGCGACAGCGGCATGATGATGGCCGTCAACAGTGGCCCTATTGGCGATCCTGGCGTTGCGCCAATGTCCATGTTTGTCTCTGCCACCGTGCGTGAAATCGATCCAGACTTCGGTCAAATTCGGGTTGACCGCGAAGACACTAGCGGTCTAGACACGATCAATGTGGGCACTTCAGAGATTTCCGGTCTCAATCTAAACCCCGGCGATGATATAACGCTGCTAATTCTGGACGATAACATTATTGCCATCATGGGTGAAGATGGCGACATGATGTCCATCAACCCAGGCATAACGGAGTCAGAAGCCGACGATGCCCCCACTGAGCTTGAGCAGCCGACAGAGACCGAAATGACAGACGGTCCGAATACGCAGCAGGAGCTAGACGCTCAAACAGATTCCGACATGGAAATGGATTCCGACATGGAAATGGATTCCGACATGGAGATGGAGTCTGAGATGACCATGGAGTCTGAGACTACTATGGAAACTGAGACCACGATGGAAACCGAGACCACCATAGAGCCTGAGGTCATGGAAGAGCCCGCTCCTGCCCCTGCTCCTGCAGCAACTAGCCAGCCCGTGCGTGGTTTGTGGTAAGTCTTTATCCCCTAGTTGTCCAAGGTCTCTGACGCGGTAGCGCTAAAGGGCCGAGGGTTACTGACACAATAAACCGCCAGTCAAAGGTAGCTCATCTCCCTTGACTGGCGGTTTTGGCATGCACTGCCGCTGGGTCTAGCTCCGTGCTTCTAGCGTCTCTAGTCGGCTGCGCAAGTCTTGATTGCTCTGCTTGACCTGGTCAAGCTCCTTACGCAGCCGCTTTATGGCTACATCAGGCTGGGTCGATTTGCGCAATGTTTCAATAGCCTCCTCGGCCCGTCGTCGAACCCGACCATCGCTCGATTGAGAGGCCAAAGGCTCTAACAGGGCGATCGCCTTTGGGGTTTCCATTTTGCTGAGGGCTGAGACGACCGCAACCTGGGTCAGAAAAAACGTCTCATGGGAAAGCGCTTCAAGCCGGTTTAGCGTGCGGGCAATGTCTGGCTTGTTTTGCCCAACAGACCCTGGGCCTAGGGCGCGAATTGCCGCCAAGCGCAGCGGTTGGGGCACCCCTATTTCGGTATAGTCCAAGATTATGCTTAGAGCCTCTGGCGAGTCTGTCAGCTGACTCAAGCCCGCGATCGCCCCTGAGCGCACCACCTCATTCCACCCCGCCCGCTTATCAAGGATTTTTGTGAGCAGCTTGATCACTTTGTCCTGTTTGTTGGTCATATTGCTGCTTGTTACGACAGAAGTCAACCCCTGAATCGCCGCAGCCTCCACGTAATAGCTTTCGTCCCCATCTTGAGCGATCGCCATGAGGGCCTTGTATACCGGCTTACTCTTAATCTTGGCCAGAGCCTGAACCACCGCTCTACGGACTTGGGCATTACTATCCCTGAGACCGTCTAAGAGCGCGTCTGCAGCTTGGTCTAGCGTTACCTTTGCCAACTGCTTCGCCACTTCAGCCCGCACCCCCCAAAAGGGATCATCCTTCAGCGCAGTCCTGAGGGCCCGCACGGCATTGAGGCCACCCGCCTTAGCGATCGCCGCCGCCGCATGGATGCGGGAAACCGGATCGGGATCATGGGCGAGCTGGGCGGTCAGTTCTGCCAGCGGCATCTCTAGGGATACGGTCTTCAAATAGACGTTACCCACATCGAAGCTGACAAATGCTGGCTTTTGGGGCAGGGGGAAGTAGAAAGTTTGTTCACGCTGGTGGATGCGGACAGTCACCGTCGTAATCTCAGCCTTGGGCAGATCAGCGCTAGGGTCGCTAGCCTTGTCTCCGTCAGGCAGCATGCCAAACCCAATGGGGATTTTGAGATCAAATAGATCGGCAGTGGCATTGTCGCCATCGGGCTTGACCTGAGTTTGGGTCACCGTTAGTTTTACCATCTGGCTATCAGCGTCCCAGCTGTAGCTCACCTTGTACTTGGGGTACCCCCCGCGAAACACGTACTGGTCAAACAAAAACTGTAGATTTCGGCCTGTGGCCTTATCGATAGCCCGCAATAAGTCCACTGTTTCCACTGTCCGATGGGCATTGTCCTGCACGAACTGATGCATCGCCCGTTCAAAGAGATCATCCCCCAGCTCTCCGCGAATCATGTGGTAGACGCAGGCTCCCTTTTCATAGATGTGGGAGTCGTATAGCTCGATCGCCTCGCGGTACACATGGGTGACCATGGGGCGACGGTAGCGAGAGCTGTCCTCGTTGATGTAGCTGCGGGC
>JBARYO010000972.1:0-4710 GCA_049647905.1 Elainellaceae cyanobacterium
AAGCAGGCCGGGGAAAATGCGCTGAATGTTTGGCTGCGGCCTGGTCAAGTGCGCCGTCAAGAGCGTCTCGCCGGTCAGCGGGCCATGGAGATTTTGGAGTCTGTTGGGCTAGATGCCATGGCCCACAACTATGCTGGCGCGCTGTCTGGGGGGCAGCGCAAGCTCCTGGAAATTGCGCGATCGCTGATGGTGGAGCCCAAGCTCCTGCTGCTAGATGAGCCCGCCGCCGGGGTCAACCCCACCCTGATTCAGCAGATTTGCCAGTATATTCGCACCTGGAATCAGGCCGGTCTGAGCATACTCATCATTGAGCACAACATGGATGTGATTATGTCCCTCTGCGATCGCATCTATGTGCTGGCGGAGGGCCGCAATCTAGCCCAGGGGTCGCCGGAGGAGATTCAGCAAAACCCAGTCGTTTTGGATGCCTATTTGGGGGGGTGACGCCCAAGCTACCGAGGCTCGATGCCGTGAATCCGCATCAAATCGGATATGGTCTCGCAGTAGGGCGGAATATCGAACGTCTCTGGGTTCACCGGGTTCTCGTAGGTGAAATGGCGGTACTGCAGGCAAAACCAGTCCCATTCCGCCATCTGAATGCGAAACAGCGGCACAATTACCCGAGCAAACGCCAGTAAGGGCAGCTGCATCGGCACCGACAGGCGGAAGTAGCGGCAAAGCTCCCGAATCGTGCCGTCAACCGTGATTTGGGGGTTGCCCAACACCATCTGCCGCATTGCCCCTGGGGATACGGGATGGCGCACCAGGTAGACAATCACCTGGGCAATATCGCGGGCGTGGATATAGTGAAAGCTGCCGTCGACACTGAAGAAGCGAATCAACCCAATCCAGCGGGTCACATCTCTCAGGCCCGCCGACAGATGGGACAAGGGCTTTTGAGCATCGCCGCCGAACACCAGGGTCGGGAAAACCACCGTCGTCTTAGCGGCGATCGGCAATTTGCGCAACTCCCGGTGGCATTCGTACTTGGTGCGGATGTAGTCGGTGCCGATGGTTTCGGCTTCCTTGAGCAGGCGATTGTTTTTATCTAGAATGCTGGCCGTGGAGAAGTAGATCACCTGACGGCAGCGGTCCACATCCAGCAGCTTCAGCAGGGCTAGGGTTTTGGTAACGTTGACGGCCTGGGTTTGCTGGGGGTCGCCCCAGGCGGCGGCGGTGAGGATAGCCACATCGATCGTTTTAAGCAGCTCGGCCTGCTGCTCAATATGCAACATATCCCCCTGGACAACCTGCACATGGGGATGGTCGCTCAGGTTCACCTTGAGCTTAGCGGGGTCGCGCACCAGCAGAAACAGCTCGTGCTCCGTCTTTTGCATCAGCGCCGCCACAATGTAGTGGCCGATGCAGCCGCTAGCCCCCGTGATAAAGATCCGCGCCATGGCTAGGCGTGGACGAGCAGCTGGTCCGCTTGCTTTGCCGTCTCAAAGAAGTAGCGCACGTTGTCCTCGGGGGTGTCTTTGTGGACGCCGTGGCCCAGGTTGAGGATGTGGCCCGTGGGTCCGGCTTTGCGGATGGTGTCGAGGATGCGATCGCGAATGAAGGCTTGGGAGCCATATAGGACGCCGGGGTCGAGGTTGCCCTGCACCTTCATGTCTGGCCCCAGTCGCCGCCGCGCGTCGGCCATGTCAACGGTCCAGTCCACGCTGATGATGTCAGCCCCGGAGCGGCCCATGCGCTCTAGCAAGCCGCCGCTGCCGCTGATCAGCAAAATAAGCGGGGTGTCGGGGTGGGTTTGCTTCACCTGTTGGAACACGCGCTGCTGGTAGGGCAGGGCAAAGGTTTCGTAGTCTTGGGGGGACATTTGACCGGCCCAGGAGTCAAACATCTGCACCGCCTGAGCGCCGCTGTCGATTTGGTAGCGCACATAGACGGCGATCGCGTCGGCCAATTTCCCTAAAAAGCTGTGCAGCACCGCTGGATTAGAGAAGGCCATGTTCTTGATTATCGAGTAGGTCTTGGATCCTTTGCCTTCCACGGCGTAGGCCGCCAGCGTCCAGGGCGCACCGACAAAGCCCAGCACCGCTGCGTCGTTCTTGACCTCGGCCCGCAGCGCCTGCAGAATCTCCCGCACAAACCCCAGGGATTCTTCTGGCTGCAGCGATCGCAGCGCGTCCACCTGGGCCTGGGTGCGGATAGGCTCGTCCATAATTGGCCCTTTGCCCTCGGCCACATCCATGCCGATGCCGATGCCCGGTAGGGGGGTGACGATGTCTGAGAAGAAGATGACGCCGTCGGGGCGAAAGGCGCGCCAGGGCTGAAGGGAAATTTCTACGGCCACCTCGGGGATTTCGGAGCGATCGCGGAAGGAGGGGTATTTCTCCCGCAGGTCGCGGTAGGCTTTCATGTAGCGTCCGGCCTGTCGCATCATCCACACGGGGGGCCGCTCTAGGGTCTCCCCACGGGCGGCGCGCAGCAGTAACGGAGTTTGAGAGGATGCGCTCATGAACTGTGGCCTTTTATAAAGTCTTTAGAAAATCCATTCGTTAGCTTAGCACCCAGCGATCGAGCTTTCGATGACGGGGGTCAATGTCGTTACAATCTGCTACTAAAGGCGATCGCCGTCCTGATGCACCATGGCGGGTTATCCAGGCCCCGAAACCGGCGATCGCATTCAGATGACCTTGTGGCAGCAGGTGATGAACTGGTTCAATGAGGCTCAAGCGAAAGCGTTTGAAGGCATTGAGCATAGCTACGACCAAAAGACCAATGGCGCACATCATCGTATCGAGCATCGCCAGGTATGGGCTGTACCTGTAAGTGCTATGGCCCCTCTACATGGCCAAGCCCAGTGGTCAGGACTACAAAGCATCGTCATGGTTAAGCGCGTGCGACATCTGTGGAACAAGACGACACAACAGACGATGGTGTATCTAACCTCGCTACCTTGCGATGCCACCAGGATTGGCGATGCTATTCGAACCCATTGGAGCATTGAGAACCAGTTGCACTGGGTACTCGATGTCACCTTTGGCGAAGATGCCTCGCGCATCCGCTCCGGGCATGGCCCGTACAATATGGCGCTATTGCGTCGTCTAGCCATCAGCGTGCTCAATCAAGAGACCTCGAAGAACAAGAGCATAAAGCAGAAGGCAAAACGAGCATCAATGAGTCCTGATTATATGCTCACAGTCTTAGCAGCCGCCCTCCCGAACTAGCACATTTTGAAGCCTTTTTTCTTGCGCTTACCCTGCAAGGCAGTGCTTTAATCTAATCCATAGATAGTGAGCAGCGATCGCCAGCTAATAGGCTACAGGCTAGAAGCTCATTACTCGCCAATACGATGGCCTACGCTCAGATCTAAATACCATTACCTTGCCACTAATTCTCAACCTGTAAACCAGCGACCCGCGCAAACTCTCGGTGATTTGCTCGATCAAAGGCATCTACGCTGGCCTGATCCGAGGGATGCTCTAAGGATGATCGCCCCCACTCATATCGCATCATCAGCGCTTATTAGAGTGGCATCGTCAAAAACTCTTCTGGCAATACGGTAGGAACAATAGAAGCCGCAAAATCAGATGTATTACGAGTCACAATAACATTCACTTCCGCAAAACTAGCCGCCTCACTTACAACAGCATCCTCAAAATCTGCTATTGGACTTTGTAGCGCCGCCCGAATAACGCCATCCGTCACGCCAGCAACCTGAAGATGCCGCATGAGTTCTAACAGAAGTCTACGTGCCGATTCAATACCAACTTGACGGCGCAAAATATAGAAGATGTTCGTCACAGAATGGCCCGAAACGTAGCCTTTTACCTGCGATTGCGTCACCCTATTTAGCGCTCGCGTAGAAAGAATCGCAAATGGCTGCCGTTGAGCAAGTACATCAAGCAAGACATCGCTATCGAACAGTACACCTGTCAAGAATGCTTCTCCTCTAGATAATCCACATAAGACTCTGTAGGATCCTCTGTATTATCTAGCCGAATTACACCAACCAATCCTTGAGTCCAAGGATCAAGCTCAGCCAAGAAACTCATATCTGGAGAAGCCGTATCAGACTTAATTAGCGTCTCCTGCTGAATAGAATTCAACAACGACTGCACCAAACGCCAGCGATCGCCTATGGGCAACTGCAATACCTGGCTCTGTAATTCTTGCAATGTCATAGAGCTTCCCTCAGTAGGTCTAGGGGCCACGCTTCAGCAGAGCCCCTTAGTATCGTGAACGGATAGGCTATGTTGAGCCTCATACTTCAATTTAACCGACGACAGCGAGTGCAGCGCACTCATGAATTGCTGAATTGAAGGCACCCACACTGGACTGAGTCGAGGGATACCCTAGGGGCGATCGCCAACGCCTTCCCCATCGCCCCCGACCGAACCATCGAAATCCTTTCTCCTGGCCGATGGCTTATCGAAAATTTGGGTAAAACCCCCGTCCTTCTAGGACGGCTTTTCTTGCTCCCTAATGTAGCGCTTGAGTACTTCCAGCGGAGCGCCCCCAACAGATGACACAAAATAGCTAGGGCTCCACAGTGCATCTTTTCCGAAGGGCTTTAGGTGCCCTGCTTGTCCATAGCGCCTACTGGAAACCCCCTTGATGGCGTTAACCATCTGAGAAATGGACAACTTGGGCGGGTACTCGATTAGACCTGGTTGACTGACAAAAGTTATTGAGGGGCATAGCAGTATGTTTGTACCTTGAACTGTAGCCGATAGGTGCGTTTCTCATGCTGCTTACGGG
>JBARYO010000973.1:0-2557 GCA_049647905.1 Elainellaceae cyanobacterium
CTGTTGACGCTGCCGCCGCCCACGGGACGACGGTGCTCTGCCGTGAAGGGGCGCTGGGTCGCTTGGCTAATATGCTCGGCAATGTGGTCCCACATAGGCATCTGTTATAAAGGCTGGGATGGTCCTGCAGGAGCGGTCTCCGAGCACCGCCCTAACCGCAAATCTGCTTTACGGTTTCTCTCGCTTTGATCTGTTCCCACCAAACCCGTAGCTGAGGCGTCTGAGCCGTAACCGCGTCAAATTCCTTCGTTTTTGACAGGTAGACAAAAATGGGGACCAAATGGAAATCCGCCAGGCTGATGGCGTTACCCAACAGAAACGGATTGCCCACACAGAGGCTTTCGATGGCTTCTAGGGCCTGCTTGACGGGGGCGATCGCCTCTCTGACTGCTTGTTCGTCAGGGTCGCCGCCCTGCTGGGGCACAATCAAGCGCTGAATCACGATGCTGCCGATAGCGGGGCCATAGAGGTAGCTGTCGATGATGGCAATAATCTGCTGCATGCGGGCCTGGGCCAGCAGATCAGACGGTGCAAATTTACCGTCAGCCAGCCCGTTAAGGTAGTGCGTAATGGCCAACGTTTCGTAAATTTGAGTTCCATCGACGTCAACAACAGGCACTTTGCCAAAGGGATGCTTTTTCAGGTAATCATCGGTTTTGTTGTCGCCATTAAAGATGCCGATATCGACCAAATCGTGGTCCATACTGGCCTCCGCCATCAACAGCCGCACGGTGCGGACATAGGTGCTGACGGGAGTTCCGTAGAGGGTAATAGTAGCCATAGGGGGTAAAGAATCCGTTAACTTTGTAGGGCCTCGCCCGTGGGTTCGCCCTGCCGTTCTTGATCGAGCCGCCGCTTACGGGCATAGAACTGAATTGATGCTGCCATGACCACGATCAGCCCCACCACCAAATAAGAGGTCGCGTTGGTTGGGAAATTGTTTTTGAAAATGGCAAGCAGCACAATGGGAACCAGCAGCAGCGTCGGCAGCTCGTTAAGCGCCCGCATCTGCTGACCGCTCCATTGGCATTCTCCCTTGGCCAGCTTTTTCATCAGACGGGAGCAGTAGTGGTGATAGCCCAGCAGCACAGCCACAAAGGCTAGCTTCACATGCAGCCACCAGTCATGCATCACGGCAGGCTCCTGCCACAAAATCCCCGCCGCCATCACCAGGGTCACAATCATGCCGGGAGTGGTAATAATGCGCAGCAGGCGCTTCTCCATCAGCACGTACTGCTCCTTCAGAATGCTGCGGGCAGGCTCTGGCTTTTCCTCGGCTTCGACGTGGTAGACAAACAGGCGGACCAAATAAAACAGACCCGCAAACCAGACGACGACGCCAATGATGTGAAATGCTTTAAACCAAAGATAGGCCATGGAAAGTAACTCAAAGAAGGGTTCAAACTAGGTTGATTTGGGCTTGTATCCAAGAAATTTTTACAATCAGATGCTTACCTTGATATCCTCTTGGCCCCCTTTAGTAAGGCGGGTGCCGAAGGCGGGGGGATTACCGTGCTGCTCTACCCTAGCCAGCGGGCGACGTCTTTGGCGTGGTAGGTCAAAATCAGGTCGGCTCCGGCTCGCTTAAAGCTAGTCATCGTCTCCATGACAACTTTTTGTTCGTCTACCCAACCGTTGAGGGCAGCGGCCTTGACCATGGAATACTCGCCAGAGACGTTATACGCCGCTACGGGGAGGTGGCTAGCCTGCTTCACCTGCCAAATGATATCCATGTAAGCCAGGGCTGGCTTCACCATCAGCATATCTGCCCCCTCCGCCATATCCAGCTCAATCTCTTTAATGGCTTCGCGGGAGTTGGCGGGGTCCATCTGATAGGTGCGGCGATCGCCAAACTGGGGGGCAGATTCTGCCACGTCTCGGAAAGGGCCGTAGTACGAGGAGGAGTACTTCGCCGCGTAGGACATGATTGGCAAGTCGGTAAAGCCCGCGTCATCTAGCCCAGCGCGAATCGCCTGGACAAAGCCGTCCATCATCCCAGAAGGGGCGATGATGTCGGCCCCGGCATTGGCCTGAGAAACCGCCGTCTTTTTCAGCAGCTCCAGCGTCGGGTCATTCAGCACCCGCCCCGACAGGTCGCCGGTTTCTAGGTAGCCGCAGTGGCCATGGGAGGTGTATTCACACAGGCAGGTATCCACAATGACCACGAGGTCAGGGACCGCCTCTTTGATGGCGCGGGAAGCCTGCTGCACAATGCCATGGTCATGCCATGCTCCGGTCGCTTCGGTATCCTTGGCCTCCGGAATGCCAAACAGAATCACGGCGGGAATGCCCAAATCGTAGACTTCCTTGGCCTCATCCACCAGCTTGTCAATCGAGAGCTGATAAACCCCCGGCATAGAGGTCACTTCGTTCGCGATGCTGCTGCCATTGACAGCAAACAGCGGATAGATGAGATCGCTGGTGGTGACCACCGTTTCTTGCACCATACGGCGCAGCTGGGGATGGTTGCGTAAGCGGCGGGGACGATGAGCTGGAAACATGGCGGCTGTCCGTAGCAATGAGTTAGGCGGCAATGAGTTGGGCGGCGGTGAGTTGG
>JBARYO010000974.1:0-4169 GCA_049647905.1 Elainellaceae cyanobacterium
TGTTGACCTCCCCGTCGTTGCTTGGATCGATCTCGTTACCGGGAAGGCTATGATCTTTCGTCCCCAAGGGTAAGATTTCGGTGATCGTGGCCGTTGCGAGATCTAGGACCGCGACAGCATTATTTTCCTGTAGCGTGATGTAGGCTTTTAGGGCATCGTCAGAGATGGTGATTGACTCCGGCTCTAGATCTTGGCTTACTGTCGCCCCCGGCCCAACGATGCGCACCCCACTTGCGGTCAGGGAGGCCTGCTGGGGGTCAAACGCAGCGAAGCCGACCGACTGGACCGTCGCAGCTCCTGGGCCATTGGCAAGGTCGACAATGCTAACTGAGCCCACTGGATCTACGGCATAGTTACTGGATGGCTCACCTGCGTTTGCCACCAGCAGGCGGTTGCCATCCGGTGTAAATGTCAGCGATCGCGGCGTGGCGCCTACCTGGGCTGTCCCCAAGAGATTACCGGTGACATCGAACAGAGCAACCGTCCCGGCTGCCTGGGGCGTGGGACCATTGACAGCCACCGCAACTGTGCCTGTGCTGCTAACCGCAACGCTGCTCGGGCGTGAGCCAAAGGGGGTGACGTCAATTGAAAACAGCAGAAATGGTGCGTCAGGATCGCTCAAGCTGAGAACATCAATGGCTTTTGTGCTGCCGTTGACCACAAACAGCCGCTGGGAGAGCGGGTCATGGGCAGATGCTAGCGCGGCTCCTTTGTTAAAGAGACCTGTCTCATAGGTGCCCAGTATGCCCAAGCTAATCGTCATGGTAAAGCCCCAGTGTCACGGTGTGATGGTATGGTATTTTTGTATTGGATCCTGCCGATCCTGTTAGAAAATATACCCACTTCTACCCAATATCACATCCCTTTTGGCGAGACTATGTCCTAGGTAATCCTGACGTTAGTAGTGAGAAGACTCAGGCCAAAACCTGGCCTCAATTCTAGACGGGGCGATCGCCTCCGAAAATAAATAGCCTTGACCCAGTTCGCAGCCCAGCTGCTGGAGCTGCTGGAGCTGCTCTAACGTCTCGATACCTTCGGCGATCGCAGTTAGACCCAGGCGAGCGCTCAACGTAATGATGGTACTGATCACCTCGTAGTGGCGGTTATCTTGCACCATGGGACTGACGAAGGAGCTGTCTATCTTGAGGTAGTGAATAGGCAGCTGATGCAAATAGCTTAACGATGAGTAGCCCGTGCCAAAATCGTCAATACTGATCCGAATTTCCAGGGCTACCAGCTGGCTCAGGATGTCAATCGTTCGGTGAATATCATCAATTAGCAGACTTTCTGTAATCTCTAGGGTGATGGCGCTACCGGCAAGGCCAGTCTGTGTCAGAACATCACAGATATCCTGAACTAGGTTCGCGCGACGCAAATCTTGTGCCGATAGGTTGATGCTCATTCTCAGATCGGAGGCGTCTGCCATCGAACGCCGCCAATCGGCTATTTGCTCACAGGCCCGCTGAAACATCCAGCTATCTAATGCCCCAATCAAACCCATCTCTTCTGCCACCGGGATAAACTCACCGGGGGAAATGAGCTGTCGCGTCGGGTGGTGCCAGCGGACCAATGCCTCAAATCCCATCAACTGCTGATTACAGAGATTGACGATGGGTTGATAGTAGACCACAAACTCTCGGTGGTTGATGGCCTTGCGCAACTCTGTTTCTAGCGTAAGGCGCTCAACCATGTGGGCATGCATCATGGCGTCGAAAATCCGATACCCGTTTCCTCCATTGGCCTTGACTTGATACATGGCGATATCGGCGTTTCGGATCAGATCGGCAGGCTGGGTATAGATGGCGCTGCCAAAAACAACACCAATACTGAGTCCCGTGAAAACCTCGTACTTACCAATGGTGAAGGACATTTGCGTCTCACTGAGCATGCGTTCAATCAGCTGCATGACATAGTCCGTGCTGTCAACGTTCTCTAGCAACATGACGAACTCATCGCCGCCAAGCCGCGCTACGCAGTCTATATCCCGAAGGTAGCTGCTGAGGCGACGAGCGATCGCCCGCAGCAGATCGTCTCCAGCGGTGTGGCCTAAACTATCATTGACAACCTTGAAACGGTCTAAATCGAGAAACAGAACGGCATAGTGATACTGACCGAGCTGCTTGGCTTGCCTGATAGATTGCTCAAGTCGCCCTATGAGTAGGGTTCGATTCGGTAAGCCAGTGAGCGGATCATGCAGGGCATTGTAGATAATGCGCTGCTGAGTACGTTTGAGGGGGCTGATGTCGTGAATTAGGGCATAATAGCCGTTGACCTGTCCGCCGTCGTCGTTGTCAGGCACCAGCACTGCTGAGACATGGCGAGATGTTCCTTGGCCATAGGGCATGTCCATTTCATAGGATACGGTTTCGCCGCTGAGAGCCCGCTCAACAAATTTCTGCGCTTTTTGATAGGCCTGCGAACCGATGACCTCTTCGATGTGACGGCCCACTATAGTGTCCCTTGAGCGACCAAACCACTCTTCGTAGGTCCGGTTGACAAATTGATAGCGCTCAGTGGCGTCAGTGTACGATATGCAGGCCTGGACAGAGTCTGTGATTAGCCGCAGCCTAGCTTCACTCTGCTGCAGCGCAATTTCAGCCTGCTTCCGAGTAGTAATGTCTTGGTAAGTACCTAGGACACCAGCAACCTCTCCTTGTGCATTCCATAGCGGCAGTAAGTTGGTTTCAACCCATCGTATGCTTCCTTTACGCAGTTTGGTTTTGACAGCGCCCAAAATAGGCTCGCGAGAATTGATAACCGTCTCATCTTCGATACGATAGATCTCTGTCTCAGCGGTGGCCCAGGCTAAGTCGAAGTCGGTTTTACCAACAAGTTCTGCTACGGAGGATAGTCCAGCATCTTGTACAAAATTACGGTTGCCGCCCATGTAGGCTAAATTTTTGTCTTTCCAAAAAACAAATAGCGGAAATGTATCTAGAACCGTTTGCAAAAACCGTTCCCGCTCCCAAAGTTCTGTCGTACGGACTTTGACCCGAACTTCTAGCTCCTCATTGAGCTGCCGTAGCGCTGTACTTACGCACTGTCGCTCGAGTTCTGAGGCTGCGCGAGCGGCAAACACCGCCACAATATCTTCGGCCCACTGTGTATTCCTTATGGGTTGTCGATCCAAGATACAGAGGTCGCCGATGGCAACACCGCTGCTGTCGCGCATGGCGATGCCGAGACAGCTCTCAATGTCCATCTCCGCCAAACTGACATCTTGAGGAAACTGCTGCTGCAGCGATCGCTCACAGTAGAATTTACCGTGCTTGAGAACCAATTCACAGGGCGTATCAGCCAAATCATAGGCCGTACTTGGCTGTAGGGCTCCGTCTGCCCAAAACGCTAGCGGGTGCATCTGTTCTCCGCGCCGTTCTGAAACCATGACGTAGGGCACGTCGAGTATTTGAGCTATGCGCTGAGCCAATGTGGCGAAAAAATCTTGCCCTGTTAGCGCTGCAGTTGCCTCAATAAGGTCCCAAAGCGGGTGCTCTCTAATCTGTGATTCAGGCTGATCGCTCAGCTTACCTTGTTCATCACTCCCCATAGCCCCACGATTGATCGCGCTCAATGCCGACAGCCAAAACCCGCCGACACTCCCCCCAATCAACATGAGTTCTCCCACAACAGCGGCTCGAAGCAGGGGAATATATCCGGTCTGTAGTCTTCCGTAAGCCAAGCCAATCAGCCCAGCAGCACTGATAAGAATGACTAGCGTTGTCAGTGATATTACAGTTGACGACTGGAGGAAAAAAGATTGACGGGAAAATTTCTGAGGCACGCCTTTCTCTAGGGTTGTAATGCTACCTCGCTTCAAGCACTATGAAGCATTACGGGCCTGTCTGAAATTCTATCGGCACGTTCAGGTAGCTGTAAGTTGATGATGTATAAGAGCAAGCCCTGACCGATACATGTCAATTCGGATATTGAATATAAGCTGGTTTAACTCTTGATTATAACCCCAGCTAATGCAGTATGCATTTCTGAGATCCTCAACTTAAGGTTGTCTTAAGACTCTTGGGATGCTGCGGCGCGGTGGCGAACGCTATGGGAAATCACCGTTGGGTTCGCTCTACTTTGATATCGCTTTTGTCGATACCGCTTTTGCAAATAAAGATTTGCTTAAGGAAATTTTGACAGCACTATTCACTCTAATCACTATCCCAAAC
>JBARYO010000975.1:0-3483 GCA_049647905.1 Elainellaceae cyanobacterium
TGGTTGAGGTGATGGCCGATGTATAGCTCCAGACATCTCGTGCTCAGGTTATGCTCAGGGGCACGGGTCAGCGAATTGGACATCAGGGCCTATAGATCCGGTAAGGTCTATGGTATGCATCGATCTCAACCACCAAGTCAACCCGCTGATCCCCAGCGTCGGGTTTGACGTCATCTTGCTTCAATAGCGGGGTCAGAAAAAGATCAGGATGGAGCGATTGCCAGAAATAGAGCACAAAGCGATCGATGTCGCGATCGCTCATGCCAGAGCGCCCAGTGGCTGTCATTGCCAGCTCCGCCTCCCGTCGCCACTGCTGACTGAGGCGATAGTCCACGGGGTGAAGAACCACGAGATGGTTGAGCTTCTCCCAAAGCGGAACATAGGCCCACAGCCGCGCGTTGCTGTCTCGGGCAAAGGCAAGGTCAGCCTCCGTTTCAATGGGCCAAGGCATTGCGGCTAACTGGTCAGGCGCTAGTCGCTCGGGGGCAATAGGCCGCATACCCACAAACCATCCTTCGAAGAGGATGATGGTTACCCCAGTCACGGTTTCACCAACGCTGCGATCGCCCTGTCCCCCATAGGCCGACTTATCGAATCGGGGAATGACGGCGGAATGACCAGAGGCCAACTGCTCTAGCGTCGATATCGCCAGGGCCACATCGTGGGTTCCGGGGGGACCTCGCCAGATGAGTCTTGGATCCTGGTGCTGAAGCTGCTGCCGCTCGTGGAAGGCCAGATAAACGTCATCAATCGAAAGACAGCACACCTTGTGGCCGAGCTGGGTCAGAATTCGCGATAAGATAGTGGTGAGAGTCGTTTTACCGGTGCCCTGCCCACCCAGAATACCCTGGGTGATTGGGCGACTTAGATTTCGTTGATTCTTGCTGATCCATTGGGCCAGCGGTAGCCAAAGCGTCCAAGCTGTAGTCAGTGGGCAGCGCGTCCAACCTAAGGTCTGTTGACAAAACTGATTTAGATCTGGATAGACTTCTCTCAACAGGTGCAGTCGCGCCGCGATCGCATCGTCCATTGCCTGGGTTGCGATTCCGAATGCCCCATAGGACTCTATTGTGTTACGTTCGTGCGCTATTAGAGTCTGCAGGTCGTCCGAGTGGGTTGACTGGAGACAACGGCGTAGATGTCGATCGAGATCTAGCATAGGCGTCCCTGTAGGATCTAGCTTCCCAGCTTGAAGGCTTCTACAAAGAGACCATAGACCAAGCCAAGTTTGACCGCATTGGTGACATCGACGGCTAAGGGGCGAGGCTGGGGTTTGGGGCGCGCAAATCGACCGCTGTAGACGAGCCAGCTACTGAATTCGATCAGTGCTAGCAAGGCCACCGCAACTAAGACATCCCAGTCTGCATTTTGTCCCGTTACCGTTGCCGCTACGGTGGCGACAAAGTTGCCAAACAACAGCCCAATGACAATCAAAGAGATGCGCCGCCAGGGATTGCTCAGCCACTGGTTGAGCTGGCCCAGCAGAGCGCTGGTCACGCGGTTAAGTCGGGTATCTTGCATTAGCCGCAGCCGTTAACGGGGATCTTAATGATAATCAGGCGGTCTTACCGTGCCCATCATTCTAGAGTGAAATTAGCCCACAGGGAGGATCTATTGACAGAGGAAAAGCTTGCTCGTCAGTTGGAGTCAGTCAGAGCGCGATCGCTGCTCTGGGGGATGCTGTGGGGCGCTGCCGCCACGACAGCTCTTGGTCTGGTGGTGCTGCGGCCGATTCGAGTTGTGGTTGGCGATCAGTATCCTCCCCTACCTATCGAAGACGGATCATTAAGCCAATCCCCCGCAGTGCTACGTGATTCTGAGACGGCTGTGCTAGATCGCCTGGACGTGGTTCGCCCCGATATAGCTGGCTCCGGCGGGGATCAAATGCTCACTCAGCCTGTATCAGATGCTTCGCTAGATCCCTCCGCGTCGGGTACGGCCAGCTCTGCATCTGCCACCCCTCCCGTAGACAAACCAGCCGGAACGTTGAGGGTGAGTAATCAAACCGTGCATACTATCCGCATCGCATTACTCCCGCAGTCAAGTTTGGCCAGTAAAGCGTCTAGCCAACCCAGCGATGCGGCCACTGACGGTATATTCGACGAGCCTGTTCACTGGGATTTCGCCCCGTCAGAAGGCAGCACTAACGGGCTGCTGCTCTCGCTTCCAGACGGACGACAGACAATTCAGAGCGGCGACGTATTGGTAGCATTCTCTCAAGACGGTTCGCAGCGCTACTGGGGCCCCTACATTGTTGGCACCACGTCTCTGCCGGCGTGGCAACCTGGCACTAGTGAATGGCAGCTGACAATTCAAACGCCAACCGACACCGCACTCAGCGCTGGATTCCCTCAGCAGTTGCCCCAGTCGCTCCCATAGCAAATGCTTTGCTTAGCCATGCTGCGGCAGTCCCGTTTCTCGCTACAGTAGAAACCGGCTGACTTGTTTTGCCAGCTATGATGCCGTGACGTAGCGTATCGAAACCTGTGGGGCATTTCTCGGGACTACTCAAGCAATTATCTACACCGCGTTTGAAATGGGTAGCTAGTTTAAGCTGGCTCGTCGCCGTGAGCATCGCAGCATTTTTATGGAAGCTGGGGACAACGGGGCTAGTTGACGAAACAGAGCCACTGTTTGCCGAGGCAGCGCGGCAGATGCTGCTGACCGGCGATTGGATCACCCCCTACTTCAACGAAGCCACTCGCTTCGATAAGCCGCCGCTAATCTACTGGCTGATGGCGATCGCCTACCGCATAGGGGGAGTCAATGCCTGGACCGCGCGCCTGCCATCGGCACTAGCAGCCATGGGGCTGACGGTGATGGGGTTTTATACGCTATTGCGGTTTGGAGTTGCCAATCTGGAACGCGCCCAAGGCGGTTTTTCTAGCGATCTTGAAGAGCCTTCTGATTTCCGAGCCACGACTGCCCATCGGGCAGCGCATTGGTCCGCTGCCCTCGTGGGCGCAACGGCGATCGCCCTCAATCTGCAAACCATTGTCTGGGGGCGTACAGGGGTCTCGGATATGCTGCTCACCGGCTGCATGGGAAGCGCTCTATTCGCCTTTTTCTTGGGATATGCCCAGCCAGAACCGGTTCACAGCCAGCGCCGCTGGTATGTCGCGTTCTATATCCTAATTGCCCTGGCAATTTTGACAAAGGGGCCGGTGGGGATCGTCTTGCCAGGGCTGATTATTGGCAGCTTTTTGCTGTACCTGGGCGACTGGCGGGCGATGCGGGAAATGCGTCCCTTGCTGGGGAGCGCGCTGGTGCTGGGGCTGACGCTGCCCTGGTACGCGCTGGTGATTCGCGCTAACGGACAGGCTTATATCGATAGCTTCTTCGGCTACCACAACGTGCAGCGCTTTACCCAGGTGGTCAACAACCACGCGGCCCCTTGGTATTTCTACTTCCTGGTGGTCACCGTGGGGTTTATTCCCTGGTCAATGTACCTGCCGTGGGGAATCACGAGACTGCAGATTTGGC
>JBARYO010000976.1:0-2014 GCA_049647905.1 Elainellaceae cyanobacterium
GTATTGGGCGTCTGGGCTGGACGCGATTGCATCCATGGGTAGCGAGTTTAGCGGATGTTGGGGCGGATTACAACCGTACTAGGGGATTTATTCTGGATTTGGGCTGTGGACAAAATTGAAGGCGGCGATCGCTGCAGCTGGCCTTTCCTGATGCTGCCCTAGAGCAAGTCTCGGTATGGTTGTGCCCTGCCGCCCGCGACTAAAGTGCGGGCTACAAAAAACAAAGTCCCTCCAGGACTGCTAAACGATCGGTCTTAGCCCCAGCGGGGCTTTCACTGATTAGCCCGCACTTCAGCCGCGGGTGGGTTAGACGCTTAGCCAGACGGCCAGTTCGTTAACTGCGCCGTTGATTTCTCCCAGGCTCCATCGGCTGTCGTCCGATATCTGAACGGTGAGCCTGGGCATCTTTCTGTAGAACTAGACGAAAGTCCCCAACCTGATTGACTCACGTTAGCAATGCCCATAGGATTAAGCGCGCTCTTAACAGTGCGACCACCCTAGTTTATTGGACCGCGTCGTAGAGATCTGCTAGAGCGATCGCAGCAGGTATAGAAGACAACGCCAATTGAGCTTCTATACCTTTGGACTCCGTCAAAAGCCATTGATTCTCGGCTTGCTTAACGTATTGCTCGATATGGGGTTGATTTGGGTCTATCAGCAGGTACTCCTGAAAAGATGGCATTGTTCGATAAGCCTGAAACTTACCGCCACGGTCGTAAGCCTGGGTGGAGTCTGACAATACTTCAGCAATCAGGATCGCGTTGATGACGGTGTCTTTACGTCCCGGCTTCAACTCAACAGGGTCGGCGATAACCATGGCGTCTGGATAGGTATAGATATCAACGGCTGGAATCCAGAGGCGCTGGTCGGTCATGAAGAGGCTGTAGGGCTCTCTGCGCAAGCTGAACCACAATAAAGCATTAAGCGCGGTAATAATTTTGTTGTGCTCGGGAGTTCCGCCCGTCATAGGAATAATTTCTCCGTTGCGGAATTCGCTGCGGGTGTCAGCGGTGACCTCTTGCGCCAGGTAGGCTTCGGCGGTGTAGGGTTGAGTTGGGCTAGGAGTAGCGGTCATAAGGCCTCACTCAATAGAGCGTTCGTTACTGTAATGCGGCGAAAGAATCTCAATCTCATTGTCACGGCAATGGTCCAAAATATTTTGGTATAGCTCTGAATAGACCGCGTTAAGGCACTCGACCTCTTGGGTACAGGCCCGCAGCTCATACTCAATATAGAAGTCACTCAGGGCCATCTGCCGCACAACAGGCGCTGGTTCCTGGAGGATATGGGGCGTCGCCCTGGCGGCTGCGACTAGAACAGTATGCACCTTGCGCCAGGGGAGGTCGTAGCCCAAAGTGAGGTCAACATGCATCACCAGCGGCTCCTTGATGTCCCGCAGGGTGGCGGTGTAGTTGACGATAGTGCTGGCCACCAGGCTTGAGTTGGGACTAGTAACAAGTTCGTTGTTGGCGGTGCGGATTCGCGTCGATAAAATTGTTTTTTCCATCACGTAGCCGACGTAGTCATTAATCTGAATGCGATCGCCAATTTGAAAGGCGCGGGTGTAGATGGTGATGAAGCCGCCGATTAGGTTAGATACGGTGCTCGCGCCGCCCAGGGTCAGCAGCGCACCAAACAACAGCGAGATTCCCTGAAACGCTGGTGAGCCGAACCCAGGCAGGTAAGGGAGAACGAACGTCAGTCCCAGCAGCACAACCAGCGTTTGGGTGAGCTTGTAGGTGGGCTGGATCCACTCCTGGTAGAACCCCGGTATGGTGAGCTGCTCCTCCTCTAAGGCAGTGAAGAATAGCCGCAGAAATCGCAGGATGAAGTTGGCCGCCGTAATCACCAGGGCGATCGCCAGCAGCTTGGGCAAGTAGCTGAGAACGCCGCCCCAAAAGTTGCCCACCACCGACAGCACATAGGCCAAAAGCCGCCGTCCAATCCCCTCGGTTTGCGGAAAGAAGTTGGGCAAAATGGCCAAATACACCGCCACCGCCAGCAGCATCAGCAA
>JBARYO010000977.1:0-3114 GCA_049647905.1 Elainellaceae cyanobacterium
TAGCGCAGCAGTACGCTCCTGCCAGATTCAGCATTCACATTGAGCCACCCAGCTATCAGTCCGATAAGCTCACCTACGAAAGCTCAAATCATTGACCGAGCAGGCGTTAGGGCTCTATCGGCTCCGATGGCTTAAGGGGCCAGCCGATGGCAGTGGGCTGACGGTACACTTCGCACAGCGTGGCAACATCTCTTGACGATAGGGGCGACGGCACTCTCACTTGGCTGTAGTATAAGGCGTCG
Organism: Elainellaceae cyanobacterium; assembly: GCA_049647905.1. Taxonomy (GTDB): domain Bacteria; phylum Cyanobacteriota; class Cyanobacteriia; order CAKZMO01; family CAKZMO01; genus JBCCAG01. The sequence goes on from JBARYO010000977.1 coordinate 243, forward strand.
TTAGGATCGCTGCTGTGTCCCCAGAGCCCGAAGGCATGGCCAAGCTCATGGCGAATAGAGGCCTCCAATTGGCGCGGAGCCTGGCCCGGCTTTACGGATACCGTGAATCGGTGTCGGAGAATTTGGCCATCGCCCCCATCATCGAGATAAAAGTCGTAGCTGGCCTCGCCAGACTGGGCACGAAGCGTACCATCAGCAGCATAGCGTAGGGGCGGCATGACGGGGCGCAGCTGGATATCGGCTGCTGCAGGGGAAGAAACTTGGTCAATTGGCAGATATTGCCCCCAATCCTGAAGGGCGATCGCCGCAGCATTTTGCCACAGAGAGACTAGGGTTTCGTGGGCCTCTGTGAGGGGTTCGACGTAAACAGATATGGGGAAGTCTGTCCAGGTTAAATAGCCAATAGGCAAGGGGCGAATGGCGTCAAAATAGGCCGCTGGGCCAGTGGCAGCGTCTCTAGACCTGAAGGGATCTGAGGCTAAAACACCGTTGCAGGCGCGTTCCAGCTGCCCCGGCAAGGGGTGGGGCTGAAGTGGGTAGAGCCGATGCTGGATTTCAGCCACGCTGTCTAGCGGCATCACGCGCGCCACGGCATCCTCACCAGAAGCGCTCAGTGGCGATAGGGCTGCAGCAATGCATAATGCAGCCACACCCATCGCGACACAAGCTCGCCAGCACCAGGCCAGCCGCCGCCTAAGCAAACCGTGGCCTTGACCCAAGGCAGGGCTCGCAGCGACGGTAGGTCCAATGGAGGGCTAAGCGAGCCACCCAGCGCTGAGCACTAACGTCAGCCCCAAGAACATCACCGCTAATGTCCAGGTCACTCGGTTTAAGGTCGTTTCGGCACTCTTAGTGCTAGTGAAAAGCTGTGCTTGCCCGCCCAGGCCGCCGAGGCCATCGCCCTTCGGGCTATGGAGTAGAACGAGGGTAATCAGACCAACAGCAGAGATGGCCCACACAATTCGAGCAAGGGTGATAATTGTCATAGCGATCGCCTAAACATTGTCCCTGGTGCTTTACCAGGGCCTTATCTATAGTAGCTCGACTTGTCTGTGGCGTGACTGGTCTCAGGAGGCTAAAGCGAGATGCTAACGGGAGAGCGATTTCGGCGCACCTCGAAGGCCAATGGCTGGATGATAGACTCGCCGGTCATTTCCTGGGGCTGCGGCAGCTGAAGAATATCCAGCAGGGTGGGAGCAATATCCGCAAGGCGTCCACCAGAGCGGAGTTTGACCTCGGTACCATAGCCACCAATCTTCCGCTTTTCGCCCTCTACTAAGATGAACGGGACAGGATTGATGGTGTGGGCGGTCCAGGGGTTGCCCTGCCCATCTTCCATCACCTCAGCGTTGCCATGGTCAGCAGTGATAAGAGCGGTTCCCCCTACGCTGATGATGCCTTCTAAAAGACGACCCAAGCAGCGATCCACGGTTTCGACGGCCTGTATTGTTGCCGCTTGGTTGCCGGTGTGGCCTACCATATCTGGATTGGCGTAGTTGAGCACGATGAGCGAGTAAATTTGTTTCTTTACTGCCGCGATCGCCACGTCAGTTACCGCGTCAGCGGACATCGCTGGAGCCTGGTCATAGGTAGCCACCATCGGGCTTGACACCATTTCTCGCACTTCCCCTTCTAAAGGCTCCTCAATGCCTCCGTTGAAGAAGTAGGTGACATGGGCGTACTTTTCCGTCTCCGCTGCTCGGAACTGCATGAGGCCGTGGTCAGCGATGATTTGACCCAAAATATTGTCTAGATTCTGTGGCATGAAGGCCACATCAACAGATAGAGAGGGATCGTATTGGGTGAAGGTGGCGAAGGCCAGTGGAGTAATCATCTCCCGTTCGAACCCGTCAAAGTCAGGGTCGACGAAAGCCTGAGTGAGCTGGCGAGCCCGGTCAGGCCGGAAATTAAAGAAAATCACCCCATCTCCCGCCTCAATTGCCCCAGAAGCAATTCGGGTGGGCAGAACAAACTCATCGGTGACGCCGCTGTCGTATGACGCCTGCAGTGCTTCAACTACAGACTGACCATTCCCATCTCCGTCAGCGACAAGCATGGAATACACCTGCTGGACTCGATCCCAGCGGTGATCGCGATCCATGGCGTAGTATCGACCGCTCACGGTGACAATGCGCCCCAGCCCAGCGGCGTCAATGATGCGCTCGACTGACTGGAGGTTCTCTATCCCAGACATTGGCGTTGTATCACGCCCATCAGTAATGGTGTGAACGCAGACGTCATCGACATGCTGCATCTGAGCTAGTTTGAGAAGACCGCCTAAGTGGTCGACATGGGCATGGACGCCACCGTCAGAGCAAAGGCCAATGAGATGTAGCTTGCCGCCGCTGTCGCGGACCCGCTTACAGATATTAACAAGGACCGCATTGTCCAAAATCGATCCATCCTCAACAGCGTCAGAAATTCTGACGAGCTCTTGGGGGACAACGCGGCCCGCTCCAATATTGAGATGGCCAACCTCTGAGTTCCCCATCTGTCCATTAGGGAGTCCGACATCTTTTCCGGATGTATTGATTAGCGTATGTGGATAAGCTTCCCAGAGACTGTCGACAACCGGGGTGTTCGCAGCGCTAATGGAGTTAGCATGCGTATCTTTTGTGTATCCCCAGCCATCGAGAATGACTAAGACGACAGGAGCAACTGGCGCTTGTGCCATGTCAGGTGGCCCTTCTCTAAAGTAATGTTTCAGCAATAATACCAAATACGACGGAAGCTGATCGATTCAAGAACTTTTTGGGTAATGATTATATGACTCAAGCTGCACCTGAGGCTAAAGGGAGATACTGGAAACTACTTATTGGCCGCTTTTTTCTGCCGCTGCTTTTCTCGCTTGGCGGTGGCCTTCTGCACTTTC
>JBARYO010000978.1:0-7409 GCA_049647905.1 Elainellaceae cyanobacterium
GTGGAGTTCCACAGCGGTGTTGATTTGGAAGCTGCTACGGGAACGCCAGTGGTTGTGGTTGATGGCGGTGTGGTGGCGTTTGCTGGGGAGCAGGGGAGCTACGGCAACTTGATTGTCATCAACCACAGTGGTGGCCTGCAGAGCCGTTACGCCCAGCTTGGGGAAATTCAGGTCACTGTGGGACAACAGGTGAGCCGAGGCGATCGCATTGCCTCATCGGGCCAGTCTGGTATCCAGTTGAATGCACAGTTGCCAACGTCAAGCGCAGCGCCGCATCTGCACTTTGAGATTCGGGAAAACTCACCTATGGGCTGGGTGGCTCAAGATCCATCTCGCTATATTGGCAGCATGCGGATGTTTAGCCGCTAGTGGCGCTGGTATCCGGAGTCTCGTTCGTCCCGTTGGTTCTCGCCGCGCCACGCCCCACGGCACGACAGCGAAACAGCTGATACGGAAAGCCGATGCGGTTGAAGCGCTCAGGGACAATGGTGCAGCGGCTGCGATCGCCGGTCTGATTGCGTAGTCGCAGTCGGTCGGGGTAGTCCTTTGTCTTCATTCCAGGGGAGGCAATCACCCATAAGTTGAGGGGGAAGGGCAAATCAGGGCTGAGGGTCGGGAACTGCCGCCAGACGGGGCCGTATCCTTTTTCCCGGTAGATGAAGGCGATCGCTGCCGCTCCAGTGTCTTGCTGTTCCAGCTCGCGGGCAAAGCTCAATCCTAAGGCGACCTCCTGTAAAGACTGGTAGCTGACGGCAACTAGGATTGGCATGTCGGCGTCAAACGCCATGTCTTGAGCCACTCGGGTGGGGTAGTACCCCTTTTGAAACACCACGCCCTGAACCACCAGTATGCTGCTGATTGCCCCTGCGATGAGCGCGATCGCCAAGGGCAGGGCAGGGGTACGGCGGCCTTGACTCGGTTTGGTAGGGCGGGGCGGGGTGGTTAGCCCAGCGGCAATTAGGAGCACCAGTCCGGGGTAGTAGACAAAGTTGTAGCGCGGAATGGCGGTGATGTCTTTATCTAGGACGTAAACAATGCCCAAAAACTGCAGCAATACGAGGGCCACAACTGTGGCGATGAGGCGAATGGTGGGGGAATGACGCAGCCGCAGCAGTCCTCGAATGATATACCAGCCCAAGCCTAGTCCGACGGCCAGCATGGCGAGTCCTGCCGGCACAGCGATCGCGGCAGGCTGAGCTTCTATGGGTAGGGCAACAACCGACAAAATCCAGCCGCTGGGCAGTTGGTACAACGGCGCGAGGCGATCGCGCCAGTCGGGATTGTAAGGTGTCAGCCAGTCTGTCTCGGGGCGGCTGAGGTGGCCCATCATTGTCGGCAGCCAGGGTAGATAGCTCACGACAATCACCAAGATACTGATGGCCAGATCGCGCCAATACTGCCGCTGCTGCGACATCCACAGCCATAGACCAAAGGCAATGGCCTGGGCGATAACCGTGAGCAGGAAAAAATAGTGGACGTACAGCCCAATCACATTGACGCCAACCCAAGCGCCGAGTAGCCTCCTTGTTGCCCAGGGGGGGGTGGGAGCCTGGCTTCTTTGCATGGCGTGCTGCAGCTGCAGCAGTAGCGCCAGCGCCAGCGCAATCAGGGCCATAGGCAGCGTGTAATGGCGTGCCTCTTGGGAGAGATAGACCGCAAACGGCGACAGGGCAACAAGCGCCGCCGTGGCAAGTCCAACCTGCGGGGAGAGCGCGAGTCGGCCCAGCCAGTAGCCCAGGGGAATCATCACGCTCCCGACCAAGGCGGGCAACGCCCGTAGCGCCCATACCCAGTTGTCGACATGGGGGAGCAGCCACCCCATCCAGCGATACATCAAACAAAAGAACAGCGGCGGGTGCACAGATTGGGTGGCCACAGTTTGGGCAATCTGCTGGCAGGATAGCCCTGCATTGTAGGTAAACAGCCCATTGAGCTGATCTAGCGGAATGACTTGGTTTAGGGGGACGTCCTCTAAAGCTCGTCCCAGGCTAAACAGAGCGGCAATCACCTCGTCTAGCCACAGGGGCTTGTCGCCCAAATGCCAGAGCCGTAGCCCGACGCCCGCTAGGGTAATGAGGGCCAGGGCTAACGTTTGGAGAGCTGTGGCCCCTGCCAAGGAATGACGCGTCGGTGGTTTGGCAAGATTGGGGCGAGTCGACATGGTCGTTGGGGCAAGAGGATGGTGATGGAGACTGTGAGACGGAGACTGTGAGATAGCGGGATCTGGTGGCCAGATGGCGATCGCGCTTGACCGAAAACAGAATAACGTGAATAGTGGTGACGCCGTCTCTATTTTCCCCGCTATGGCTCCGGTTCCCGGCTTATATACCCTCAGTGATTTGCAGCAGGCGATCGCCTCCCAACCGCAGCGCTGGCGTCCCCTGGTGGTCACGAACGGCTGCTTTGATTTGTTACATGCCGGTCATGTGCGCTATCTGACGGCAGCCCGCGCCCTAGGCGCTTCACTGGTGGTCGGCCTTAACAGCGATCGCTCGGTGCAGCATATCAAGCCTGCGGCAGCGGGTCAGCCGCCCCGCCCCATTGTGCCGGAGTGCGATCGCGCTGAGGTCCTTGCTGCCCTGAAGGCTGTGGATGCGGTTGTCATCTTTTCTGAGACGACGGCGACGGCCTTGGTGCAGGCGCTCCAGCCTGAGATCTATGCTAAGGGCGGCGACTACCAGCTGGAGACGCTGCCGGAGGCCGCTGCCGTACAGGCCTATGGGGGGCGGGTCGAGCTGATTGACATTGAGGTTCCATCGTCCACAAGCGCCATTGTGGCGCGGATTCTTGACACGGCTCGACGATAGGGCCTGAGCGAGGACCGCTGAGATATTATCTTCAACCTGCCAGGCTATACCGGTTAACCCGTATGAATACCCACTAAAATAATGAGTGGTTTAACTAGACCTTCCGACAGTGGACACCGTTCCCCCGATCCTATGCCCCGCTGCTGCTCCCGCCCTACCTGCCTCGCCTGCTAATGAACGACTCGATTCAATCCATACCCAGTACGCCTGCTGATCCTGCCTCTGCTGATGTTGCAGCCAGTTCCCCGGAGGAGCTAGCGCAGCAGCTGCTCGATAGCTCGCTTAAGCAGCAGCAACAGCGCATCGACAAGCTGATTCAAGGGGCACAGGCAGAGGCCCTCGTCCTGTTTTTGAAGCAGCATTCCGGACCATCGACATCTGCTGTGGGGTCCATTCTACAGAGCTTTGCCCAGGGGATGCCATCGAGCCTACCAGAGACGGAACTAACGGCGTTGGTTGATGCTCTGGTGCCCATTCCGAGCGATCGCAGTCTTGATTACAGCACATTGCGAGATTGCCTGCTTGCCCAAGAGTTTCAGGACGCCGATCGCCTTACCCTAGAAAAGCTATGTGAGCTGGCTGGAGCGGCGGCGGTGGAACGGAAGTGGCTTTACTTTTCGGAGGTCAATCAGTTTCCGGCGACCGATTTAAAGACGATGGATTTCCTCTGGCGGATTTTTTCCAGGGATAAGTTCGGTTTTGCGGTGCAGCGCGATCTCTGGCTCGGTGTGGGACAAAACTGGGACCGGCTCTGGCCAAAGATTGGCTGGCGTGACGAAACCTGGACCCGCTACCCTGATGGGTTCACCTGGAGTTTGTCTGCTCCTCGGGGACATCTCCCCCTGTCGAACCAGCTACGAGGCGTGCGGGCCATGGCGGCGCTAATGAATCATCCCGCTTGGAAATGACCTCAAAGACAGGCAGCGCAACACAATTGTATCTTCTGTAACAACCCTATGAGGAGGGGCGGTGCTAGAAACGGTGAGACGATGGCGGTAGACTAGCCATCAGACGTGTAGGAGTAGGCAGCAGATGAAAAAGATCGAAGCGATTATCCGTCCCTTCAAGCTTGACGAGGTCAAGATTGCTCTCGTCAACGCTGGTATCGTTGGCATGACGGTATCTGAGGTGCGCGGCTTTGGCCGTCAGAAAGGCCAAACTGAGCGATACCGGGGTTCAGAATATACCGTTGAGTTTTTGCAAAAGCTCAAGGTGGAAATTGTGGTTGAGAACGCCCAGGCTGACATGGTTGTCGAGAAGATCATCTCGGCGGCTCGGACTGGGGAAATTGGTGATGGAAAGATTTTTGTCTCTCCTGTGGACGAGATTATTCGAATTCGGACCGGTGAAAAGGATATTGAGGCGATCTAGCGCGTTAGCCGCCTAGGACAGCTAAAGCAGCTGCTTTAGCCGCACTGGGGCTTGGCGGATGGACTAGGATGGGCTATTAAACAGAGCGATTAGGGCCGGCATGAGCGCCTGGAATGCTCGACCTCGGTGGCTCACGTCATCCTTGAGCGCGGCGGGCATTTCGGCAAAGGTCATTCCTTCTGTGGGGACGTAGAATATGGGGTCGTAGCCGAAGCCGTCGCTCCCACGCCGCTGCTCAAGAATTTGCCCTGGGCATATCCCTTCCGCCTCTAGGGCGATCGCCCCTTTGGGGGTGGCGATGGCGATGGCGCATTTGAACTGGGCGCTGCGATCGCTCTGGCCCTCTAATTCTCTCAGCAGCCGGTCGATGCAGGCTTGAGGTGTAGCGGCATAGCGGGCTGAATAGAGACCGGGAGCGCCGCTTAAGGCGTTGACCTCTAGCCCAGAATCATCGGCGATCGCCCATTGGTTCAGCTGTTTGGCAACCTGGGAAGCCTTCAACCGAGCATTTTCCATGAAGGTCGTTCCCGTTTCATCGACCTCAATATGCTTCGGCTTGAGGAGAAGTGAGAGCCCGAGGGGCTTGAGGTACGCCTCCATTTCGGCCACCTTGCCAGGGTTTCCTGTGGCCACAACTAGCGTTTTTGTCATTGGCAACTACTCCTCTTGCTGATGGTATTGCGTCAATTGCTCTAAGCCGATTTTAGGGGCCAGCTCAGCTCACATCCTGTGCCCTTGCGGCTGCTGTTGGAGTGACGCTTAAAGGCTCCTCCCAGCCGGGAGGCGATGCTGTTGGCTTGCTTAGTGCCTTCTCCTTTTCGCCCTGACGCTACCCCTGGTCCGTTATCTTCTACCCGCAGGACGTAGCTGTCGCTGTCGTTGACCTTGCCTGTAGCTTGCACCCGTGACGCGCCGATGGCATGCTTCCCAATATTACACAGCATTTCCTCCAGAAATCGGCACAGCTCCCGCTTACGGTCAAAATCTAGGTTGTCCTCATCCATAGGTTCAAAGGAGCGCATTTTAATTTTGATGTCGCGGAAGCCGATTAAATCTCGCTCCAGCGTCTTGCTAAAGACTTGGTAGAACAGCTCGTGCAGCGGTAGCTTCAGATCCAGTTTGGTGTCGTTTTGCAGGTAAAAGCTACTCTCCTTGGTAAAGGCTTCACTGATGAGGTAGTCGCTAATCTGGCGAATTTCGGCGTCTAGAGCAATCAGCTGATCCACCAGACGAGATTTCGAGATGTCCTCGTCTTGCGTCGACCGCATTAGACTAGCCAGGTTCTGTAAGGGGCCATTGTGGATGATGTTGAATGCCTGCTTGATGGTGCGCTGGCGCTCGTTGGCAATGCGGCGACGCTCGCGGCTGCGGGACTGGAGTCCTTGATATTCGTTGAGGATGACGCACTGAAACCCGTTGAGGGCGATGAGGAGCAAGGGGGGAACCAGGGGAATCCAGTAGCCGACTAGAATTGCCCCATAGGCAGCCCCGCTGAGGAGGCCACAGGCCACGAGTCCATACATCAAAATGCGGCCTGGGGCGATCAGGCGAATCCAAACGGCGAGGCCCATTGTGCCCCATAGCAACATCCAGGCGTATTCCCAGGGTTCAGACCAGGCTTTGAGGAATGGGCGTCCATCTAAGGCGGTGCTGATGATCTGGCTGGTGGCGTGGGCTTGAATGTCGACAGCATCAACCGTGTTACCTCGGGTCGTGCTGCTGGCGATCGCGTCCGTCTTGATGGGTAATCGGGCGTCCCCATCGGAAACCCCTATGATGACGATTCGGTCTCGAATTAGCGCTGCCGCTCGGTGAGCCGAATTGAGGTCTTGCACTTCAAGTTCTGGAAAGGGCTCAGGACCGCTACGAAAATTCATCAAAGCCTGCACGCCGCTGTCGTCGATTCCAACATAGCCCCCCGAATAGGCGTTTAGTTGAGGAAGCTCGATGTCGCCGAATCGCATAGCGGCGGTGTCGACAACACCATTGTCGAGGTCATAGCCTCGAGGCTCAAGGTACGCCTTCGCGAGACGGACCGCAAAGGAGAATTTGTAGGTCGCGATATTGAGAGGGTCAGGAGCACCCAGCAGGGTGCGACGTAGATGACTATCCTGGTTATCCACGTAGATGTCAGAGAATCCCACCTGCTCTGGTGGAATCCCACTAGGCGGAGCAACCTGAGGCAGCAAAATTTTCTCTGCGGCTAGAAGCGTCGGCGTGGCCTGAAACTGCTGTATGAGCTGTTCTGAACGCTCTTCCTCCAGCAAATCACTGAGAATATTAACGCCGATGACAGCAGGGTCGTATTGCTGCACCTGCTGAATCACATCTGCTACAGCATCTTGCGAGACGGGATAGCCCCCCAGAGCTTCGACATCAGCCTCGTCAATTTTGACAATGGTGACTCTCTCGCTAGGTGGCTCGTCGGGGCGAAGCCGCAGCAGCAGGTCAAACGCGAACAGCTCAAGGGGTTCCAGCAAGCCGAAGATTCGGGCGCTGAGGATAAGCCCCGTAACCCCAAGTCCTGGCAAGACTCGGAGGAAAAGATCGCTAGTTCGCTTGACGAAGGGATTATTTTGAGGCACCGTACGCCTCCCTGCTAGAGCGCGCTCTAATCAATCAAGCCTAATTCTCGGGCTTTGATCTCAGTCTGAATTCTGATATTTTTCCCGTCTCTCCGCCCATCTTCCGGGTAGATTCCGAGGACATCGTAGACCTTGCTCCAATAGAGGCGGACAGTGCGCTCTGAAATAGACATGCGCTGGGCGATCGCCTTATCCTGCAGACCGGCCTTGAATGCGAGGTGCAGGACCTCAAACCACTCGGGCTTGATCTCTAAGCCCGCCCGCATCCCATCGACGTCTTTTGTATGGGTCAACCCCTGCAGCGCCCAGTCAACGCGGGCTAGCATCTCTTGGGCCGGTAGCGTTTTGCTGGCGACGGTAAACCCGCCCGCGTGGCTCTCAATATTGTGGACCACCCGAACGAGCGCTTTGGCGTAGCTGCTCTGTACCGTAATGTTGAGCTCTGGATAATCTGTCATCAGCGATCGCAGGAGCTGCAGACCGACATCAACCTGTGCTTCCTCACCTTCGGCCTGGGGGATGGACAGATCGAGCAGCAGCAAATCCGGAGCAGCAGACTGGAGGTGCTTCAGCGCATCTTCAGCGCTTTGCGCTGTCACAATCTCAGTGTCCGGATAGCGGCTCTGCAATCGGCTGAGTGTTCCAT
>JBARYO010000979.1:0-12140 GCA_049647905.1 Elainellaceae cyanobacterium
TGCTAGGTGGCTTGGTGCTGGCCTGGGGGACATTGGGGGGGGCGGTGCTGCAGTGGCTGATTCAAATTCCTGTGCAGTGGCGAGCGGGGTTGGGCAAGCTGCGGTTCCGGTTCAACCTCAAACAACCCGGCATTAAGGACGTGCTGCAGGTCATGGGACCAGCGACGTTTTCCTCCGGCATGATGCAGATCAACGTCTACACCGATCTGTTCTTTGCCTCGTTTATTCCCCAAGCAGCGGCTGCTCTGAGCTACGCCAATCTCCTGGTGCAGACGCCCCTGGGCATCGTGTCTAACGTCATCCTGGTGCCCCTGCTGCCCGTATTCTCGCGGCTGGCTGGTCCTGACAATCGCGACGAGCTAAAGGCCAGAATTCGCCAGGGGATGATGCTGACGGCGGTGACAATGCTGCCCCTCAGCGCCTTAATCATGACCTTGGCGCTGCCGGCGGTGCGGGTGGTGTATGAGCGATTTGCCTTTGACCAGGATGCCTCTCGACTGGTCACCAGCGTCCTAATTGCCTACGGGGCCGGGATGTTTGTTTACCTAGGACGAGATGTACTGGTGCGGGTGTTTTATGGGCTGGGGGATGGCGCAACGCCGTTTCGCATCAGCATTGCCAACATCGCGCTGAACGCAGTATTAGACTACTGGCTCGTTAACGCCTACGGGGCACCCGGTCTAGTCCTCGCCACCGTCGGCGTCAACGCGGTCTCCATGATTCTGCTACTGGTGCTGCTCGACCGCAAGCTGGGTGGCCTGCCCTGGCGCGACTGGCTGCGGCCCTTTGCGGGTCTGGTTTTTGCTAGCGGCCTCGCTGGGGGAGCGAGCTGGGGCACAAGGCTATTGCTAGAGCAATGGTTGGGCACCGAGACCCTAATCCAGCAGCTGATTGTGCTGCTGGCTGGTGGCTTGGCTGGCTTGGCCCTATTTGGGGCGATCGCCCTGCGGTTAGATATTCCTGAGGTCCGCTTGCTAGCGGATCAGATTCTGCGCAAGCTGGGGCGATCGCGCTGATTTATAGATTGCGCTGATACTCCGTCAGCACATCCATTAGTTCTCGGTGCCCGGCCTCAGGAATCAGTTTGCTGAGGGGAACGGACTGCTTCCCGCCGCCTAGCTTAACCGAAATGCCTTCGAGCACAGCCTCCACACGGCCCTGCTCTAGATCGCCCGACAGCATCGGGTGCACCTGTTCTGCGATCGCGGTATGGAGGTGAGCATCCCGCAAATAGAGATGCCAATTGGCGATATCAATATAAACCTTATCGCCAATTTCGGCAGCCAATGCTTCGATTGCTTCGCTTGTACTGGGGTACGCCATAACGTCTTACCTAGGGCCTCGTATCTACTTAGTTCTGTTATCTAAGATACTGGGCTACTGGCTCAACACCCTTGGGGGGGATTTGTCCCTAGCCAAACCCTTTAGGGCCGCTTTGGGAGGGCGGAGCCTCGGAATAGTTGGCGATGGCAAAGATAGAAACGGCGTGGGTGACTAAACCTGCGAGCCAAATTAGGGTGAAGCTTTGAGCCCAGTCCCAATCAGGAAATCGAAACAGATGGAAAAACCACACGCCCGAGTTGGCAGCCGCGAAAACGGCAACATGGGTAGCAAACGTCATGCGATCGTCAAGGCGACGAAATGCGGGGTCCTTGCGATCGGGTTTTCGAGGCCAACGTGGAGGCATAGCAATTTAGCGACTTGAGCAGTCAAATGGAAGGTATACTCCCTTTACTTTAGCGTTACTTCAGCGCTGAAGCCTCCTCGTGATAGTCCCCCGACTTGCCGCCCGTTTTGCTGACCAAGCGAATCCCCTCTATGGTGAGGGATTTCTCCAGCGCTTTCACCATGTCATACAGCGTCAGGGCGGCAATTGAGACGGCGGTTAGCGCCTCCATCTCCACGCCGGTTTCAGCCGTGGTTTTGGCCATCGCCTCAATGGTGTATCCCGGCAAGGCCGCGTCGGGGGTGATATTAACTTCTACGGTTTTGAGGGGCAGCGGGTGACATAGCGGAATCAGCTGCGCGGTTTGTTTCGCCGCCATAATGCCCGCCAGTCGGGCGGTTCCGAGCACGTCGCCCTTGGGGGCGTTACCCGCCTCAACGGCGTCGAAGGTCTGGGGCAGCATCCGCACTCGGCCCGAGGCGATCGCCTGGCGGGTTGTTGCTTGCTTTTGAGAAACATCAACCATCTGAGCTTGCCCTTGGTGGTCCAAGTGGGACAACGATGCTGGGTCTAGTTGAGCCATGGCTTAAGTTGTTCAGAAATATTGCGCGTTTTTTTGCCGCATCGGCATTTGGTTATGGTACTATGGAAATCCTGTTGAGGGCTTGTAGCTCAGTGGACTAGAGCACGTGGCTACGGACCACGGTGTCGGGGGTTCGAATCCCTCCTAGCCCGTATTTAAACTAAAAAGGCGAGGGCGGTTTATGGCTACCCTCGCCTTTTTTATGGCGTTTTATTCGCTCAGCGGTTTTGCCTTCGTCCTCGCGATCGCTTCAGGGAGCGCACAGATGACGGTATTCTAGCCGTAACGTTGCTCATCATTCGTTTAGGCTCGGGGCTGACCATGACTACTCAACCTGAATTTTTAACCTTTGCTCGTGACCTAGCCGAAAAAGCAGAAAGCGTCATCATGCCTCACTTTCAAGAGCATGCGGTGAGCTACAAGGCTGATGGCTCAGAGGTGACCGTGGCCGATCGCAACGGCGAGGCGCTGATGCGTAAATTGATTGGTGAGCGCTACCCAGACCACGCCATTTTGGGCGAAGAGTACGGCGATTCGGGGGCAGATGGCGCAACCTACTGCTGGGTGCTTGACCCCATCGACGGCACAGCCTGGTTTACTCTGGGGGTTCCGCTGTTCGGGACGTTAGTCGCCCTGTTGAAGGACAATGAACCGCTCGTAGGCGTCATCCATCTACCGGGGCTGGGCGAAACCGTATATGCGGCTAAGGGCAGCGGCTGCTGGTTCCAGAGGCGGGGCAGTGAACCGGTGCAGGTGCATGTCAGCGCGTCTCCAACCTTGGACAGCGCGATCGCCTCGGCTACTGGGGTCCATAGCTCCGACATCCAGTGTAAGTCTGAAGAGATTCCCTATCGACTCACCCAGCTCATCCACCAAGTGCGCAAGTTTCGCTTTTGCTCAGACTGCAACCAGCATGCCCTAGTGTGCCGTGGGAAGCTGCATATTGCCGTAGATACGCAAATGAATCCCTGGGATATTGCAGCGCTCGTGCCCTGCGTCGAAGAAGCTGGCGGTACCGTGACTAATTTAGCGGGCGAGCGCGAGAATATCGTCTTTGGAGGGAGCTTGTTGTCCAGCTGTGGTGGGCCGCTGCATGAGGCGGTACTCGAAGTGCTACAGCCGTCAGATCAAAGCCAGTGGCTTTAGCGGTCAGCTTGAGCCGCAATAGGGCTGATCACTACGTCTCATAGGGGTTCCTTGGCTCTGGAATTTCTACCATATCTTTGGCTTGAATCACAAGCTGACGCTGCCCGCCAAGGGTTTCGGTCATCATTTTTCCAGAGAGCCGCACCCACTGGTCTGCTGCTGGTGGCTCAATTGCCTCAGCGAGCTTCACCGGCAGGCCAATGGGGTAGACATCGGCAGCGCAGCAGGTAATCACAAAGCGGGAAATCATCAGATACCCGTCGGGAATTTCACTGGGATAGACCACAAAGCCATCTAGCTCAACGGGCTGGTCAACGTAGGCATCTGGCTCAGGGTAAACGTTCAGCGTCCGCACCCAATCCAGCAGAGATTTCTCGCTAGGATCGCTGGAAGCCTTAAAGGACTGTGGCTGAGGGCGCGTTAAGGTGAGCGTATCCGCAATGCCCCGCTGCAGCGCAATATCGCTGGCAAATGGCCGAGGAGAATACGCTAACCCCAATACGGCAATGCTCAACAGCAGAAAGCTACTCCAGCGACGGGGAACAAGGGAAATATGCTGCATGGGCTGAGGGCGCTGCTTTGATGACAGCCGCTGCAGCATGCGCCACAGGCCAAGGGCCACCAGCAGCAGCCCTGTGGCGATCGCGAGCCAGATGTAGTTCGGGTGGAGTAGCGCGTAGATTTGACCCGACACCCAATACTTGAGCAGCAGTACACCCCAGGCCAGCAGAACCGTGATGTCGAGCCAGTCGAGCCAGCTGATGCGTGGCGGCACCGCCTCGGGGAACGACGAATTGAATTTTGGTGGACGGGAGCGAACAGTCATATCTATCCCCGATAGAAATTCACCAATATCGCTGCCAAAAAGGTGAGCTGAGCGGCTAGGGCGAATAGGTAAAAGATGGCTCGACTGCGAAACACCGAGAGTAGCAGTCCCACGTTTTTGATGTCAATCATGGGTCCAAACACCAAAAACGCCAAAATCGAGCCTTCGGTAAACAGCGACGCGAACGATAGCGCAAAAAAGGAGTCCACTGTCGAACAGATAGAGACTACGGCGGCGAGTAGCATCATGGCCAGGATAGATGTGATTGGGCCTTGACCTAAAGCGATGATGGCTTCCCTAGGCACAGCAACTTGAACGACAGCCGCCAGGGCACTGCCCAGGATCAATAGCCCTCCCAAATCTCGCAGCTCTGAAACGATATTTTCCAGCATGAGCGATCGCCGACTGGTCCAAGACGTGGCTGTGGTGAAGCCGCCCGTCTCCAACGCTAGGGGGCGAGGCTGCCCCAGGAAATAGGTCCCAGGCTGCAGTAAAGAGTTGACGCCTAGTTGCCCATCAGCGCGGGCGCTGGGCCGCGTAGACATGCGGTTAGCCTCCAATGCCCGAGTCACCATCGGCTGCAGAAATGGACGCAAATCGGTCTGGGCGCTGAAGATCCAAGCAATGATGATGGCGATCGCAAGCGAAAAAACAACGCGCAGCAATACAATTTCAGGCTGGTTGCGGAACGCAATCCAAGTGGCCCAAATGACCACAGGATTGACCGATGGGGCCGCAAGAAGAAACCCAATCGCGACGGCAGGAGACACCCCTTTGACCAGCAACCGCCGCGCCACAGGAACATTGCCACATTCGCACACCGGAAATAGAAATCCAAACAAACTTCCAGCGATCGCGCCTAGCAACGGGTTGCGCGGCATCACTGCTACTAGGCGAGCTTCGTCGACAATGGCCAGTAAGACGCTAGAGAATATGACCCCTAACAGCAAAAATGGCATGGCCTCGGTCATGAGGCTGAAAAAGAGCGTCAGCATATCGCCCAACTGACCGGTGAATTGACCCATATTAAAAGTATCGTTTCGTCAGAGCATGGAACATCGGTAAGTTTGGTCTACGAGTTTAGCAAGAACGGCAGGCGACGTAAACTAGGCCCAATCATGATCCCCGCTGCTCACCGCATCAGCCATAGCCATGCTCGGCCAGAAACGCCGGGGTAACGACATCAGATGGACTAGGGTATTCGTTCGCCAGATCAAGGTTGTGGGAACCGTCACCTGCGGCTTGTGGGTCGAGGCCGGGGCGACCCGACAGAAATTTCTCGACATATTTTCCCAAGACATCGGCCTCGATATTGACGGGGCTACGGGGCTGCAAAAACTGTAGGTTGGTCTCGCTGTAGGTCAAGGGGATGACGGCGACGCTGAACCGATGGCCAGTTGGGCTGCAGCTCGCCACCGTTAGGCTGATGCCGTTGATAGCAACGCTGCCTTTTTGGACGATGTAGCGTGCGATCGCCTCTGGGGCATCAATCGTCATCTCCCAAGCATTTGCAGTGCGCACCGACGACTGCAGATGGCCGATGCCATCAATATGGCCGGTAACGAAATGGCCCCCTAGTTTGCTGCCGACGCGCAGAGAGGCTTCTAGGTTAACGGTTGAGCGGGGCATAAGGTGGCCCAGCGTTGTGCGCTTTAGCGTCTCCGGGGATACTGCCGCAGTAAAGCCTTGAGGTGACGTTTGAGTGACCGTCAAACAGATGCCGTCAACAGCAATACTGTCACCTATAGCAACGTCACTGAAGGCCACCACATGATGGATGCCGCTGGGCCACGAAATCTTGAGATGATGAGGATCGATAGCATCGACAGTCCCAAGGGTCTGAACTAGACCAGTAAACACAGCAGATCTCCGTGATGCCTTATGGTGGTACGTAAGCCTAGCTATTTTAGCTGGTCGGTGCGCTAGCGTTCCGTCCACAGCATTTATCCCATTGGGAGCATTAGTTGGCCTATGGGGCAGCCTGCGGGGATCAGAGATGACCAGGATTTAAATTTACTTGGCAATTGGGTCACCAGGTGTACCCAGACCGTAATTTTCCGTTTATCCTTGACATATCGTTAATGAGTCGGGTCAGTGAATACTGTCTCATTTACTGGTGGTTCTTTGCTCACTGAATTTTGGAGGCTAAGCAATGCTAGAGATGAAGCTTGCCGGTATTGCTCTCGATGCAGCAACACGCAGCCCGATTGTCCTGCTCCGAGACACAGCAGACCGGCGGCAGCTACCCATTTTCATTAGCCAGGATCAGGCCCGCTCTATCATTAATGCCCTGGATAACCAGGCCCCGCCCCGCCCCCTGACCCATGATCTCATCGTCAACGTCTTTGACGAGTGGGATATGGAACTAGAGCGCATCGTCATTCATTCGCTCCAAGATGGCACCTTTTACGCCGCCCTGATTCTCCGTAATGGGGAAGAGTGTAAGGAGATCGACTCTCGTCCCAGCGATGCGATCGCCATTGCGCTACGCACCGATAGCCCAATCTGGGTCATGGAAGAAGTTGTTGCCGAGGCCGCCATTCCGGTGGACCGTGATGCAGATGAGGCAGAACGTCTGGCCTTTCGCAGTTTTGTCGCCGACCTGAGCCCAAATGATTTTGCAGAGCGGGGCCGTCTCAGCAGTGAAGGGGCATAGGGACACGGCGGTGCCACACCTTGGTTCGTCATAGAGGCAGGCCCTAATCAATGTCCTCTGCTATGCAGTATCGGCGATTTGGTCGCACAAATCTAACCCTTTCGGTCGCGTCATTGGGGACCATGCGCTTCACCTCCCAAGCGATCGCCCAGGAGGTTATTTCTGATGCGATCGCTGCCGGAATCAACCACATCGAAACGGCGCTTGGGTATGGCGATAGTGAAGCCTACATCGGCAATGCAATAAACGCGCTATCAACACCGAGGGATAAACTTCACGTCACGTCCAAACTGTTGCCGACGATGGATGCTGCCGCCGCTGAGCAGGCCATCGATACGTCACTGGCTCGGCTCAACACCGACTATCTCGATAGCCTAGCGCTGCATGGGCTCAACACCGATGAGCACATCGAGCAAATTAAATCCACGACGGGATGCATGGCTGCTGTTCGAGCCGCCATAGCCGATGGCCGGGTGCGCCATGTCGGGTTCTCCACCCACGGCTCCCTCGACCTGATACTGCGCGTGATCAATACCGGCTGGTTTGAGTTTGTCAACCTGCACTACTACCTCTTTTTCCAGCGCAATGCTGCAGCGATCGCCCTAGCCCATGAGGAAGATATGGGAATATTTATTGTTTCCCCAGGGGACAAAGGGGGCAGGCTTTATACCCCACCCCAGGCGCTCATCGACGCCTGCCACCCCTATTCACCGTTGGAGCTGAGCTACCGCTTTCTGCTCAGCGACCCGCGCATCGCAACCCTTAGCATCGGTCCCGCGACGCCAGAAGAGCTAAATCCTTGCCTTGATCTACTGCGGTGCGGCCCACTGACTGCTAGCGAAACTACGTCACTGAAGCAGTTAGACACACAAGCAGCGCAGCAGTTAGGGACAAGCCAGTGCCAACAGTGCTACCAATGCTTGCCATGCCCCGAGGCAATCCATATTCCGGAAGTGCTGCGGCTGCGCAATTTGGCGATCGCCCACAGTATGGTTGACTACGGTCGCTACCGCTACGGCATGTTTGAAAATGCGGGGCATTGGTTTCCCGGTCGCCGAGGCAGCCGCTGCACTGATTGCGGCGATTGCCTACCGCGCTGCCCGGAAAACCTACCGATTCCAGAGCTGCTGCGAGACGCCGATCAGCGGCTACGGGGGACGCCTCGCCGCAGGCTCTGGAGTGATTGATGTTCCCCGCAGAGGGCACGAGATCCGTAGCGGGGCAGTCTAGCTCGCTTCAGCCTGCTCTAGCGGCAAAAAGATGGTAACCACCTCCCCCTGTTGGGGGTGGTGGCGGATGGTGAACTTCCCCCCAAGGGCCTGAAACAGATTTTTAGTGATATCTAAGTTAAGGCTCAAGTTTCCGGTCTCTGGCTGAAACATGAGCAATTGACCAATCGACTTGAGGCTCAAGGATGGGGAAAACAGACTAAACAGCGGATTGGAGGCGCAAGCTACCTGGGTGGGGTCACCATTGGTCTCAGAATCTGCCATCCGCGAATAGAGCTGCAGCTTCAGCTGGTTCCCGGCGGGGATGACGCGAATTTGGATATGACTGCCGGAAGGGAGAATGTGGGTCACTTTATCAATTAGACCGGTCAGCATTTGATTAAGCATCGCCGGATCGCTCAAAACGGTGGGTAGCTCATTTGTCCAGCCCACGTCTAAGGTCAAGTTTCGCTCCTCTGCCTGCTGCTTCCACTGCTCCAAATTATTTTGAAATAGCTCCTCCAAAGAAATCTTAGCTAGCGGTCCAGCGGTACGGGGCGTTTCAGTTTCCAGCTCCACGGCCCGAAAAATTAGGCCGAAGCGCTCAATTTGACGGGTACACTCTCGGTCAATTGACGTCAATCGCTTCGCGACAGGACCCGGCAAGTCGCGTCGACGCAGCAGCGATCGCGTCAGGGTGCGGATTGTGGACAGCGGCGTTCGGACTTCATGGGCGATCGCTTTTAAAATCTCTGTATCAGAGCCTGCAGCGTGGTGATTGATGTCCATCTCGGGCATCGGCGCACTGCCGCTGCCGCTGGCGTTGGTCGCTGTGTGATGAGGCTGGCAACGTCCATCAGCACCATCATCCGAACCATGGTTTAAGTTCAGAATGGGGGAGATCCGGCCCTTAACCTCACGCCGCCTGCGAGGCTTTCCCACTTGCTCAACCGCATAGGGCAAGCGAGAGGACGGTGCAGCCGCTGCGGAGGACGCTAGGACCTTACGGCTAAAATTGCTAACGAGCTGATACTCAGGTGCTCGAGGCGAAAACTGTTGAACCATGGGCTCGAGCTGAGTGAGCGCTTCAGGATTTGTCAGCTTGATGCGGGTTCTCAGCGCCTGCCAGCATTGAGAGACGACCGCAGGATCAAATGAGAAGTCAAACCCCAGGGATGACTCCGCCGCGTGATGGCGTTGAGCCATATGCTGATCCTGGCGCTGGCCCACGTGGGGCCCCATCGGCTGCCCCAAGAGTGAGACGTGGCCCAGATGTGGGGCATCGCCTAGAACAGCAACTAGGCTAAGTTCCGCCGTTAGGACTAAGAAGAACGACTCTGTTGCCAGCGGATCGCCTGTCAGCAGAGAAATCGCGGTTGGGGACTGATTCTGATTGCAGCTCGCTGTTGCCGTGGGGGGAAGCTGCTTGCGCAACGCCATTGTCCAGTCTCCAGCAAAGGTCCAGCTGGAAAATTTTGACGCCAGCTGAGGCTCACGTAGAACAGGCAACGGTCCTGACAGAATAACGCCGTCCTGAGGCAGCAAAGAATCAGCTTGGAGTGTTGTGCTACCGCTTGAGAGTTCTACCAGTAGCTCGTTCAGCGCCGCGACTGCGCCATACCACTGTCCTGTAGCCTGCCCAGACTGCGCGTTGCCTGACGGATGCGACTCGGCGGATGCGATGATTTCACTGGGGGTAGGCAAATACCACCTATGCATGTCGAATGGCCCCGGGGGATGTCTAAAACAATAGTCAGTGAGCTAAACGAAGAGATACCAATCCTTCAAATATTAGTTTTCAGGATGCCCCTTCAGCGCCATCAAGACTTTACAGACTTGATATCTAAGCTCTGCATGAAGCATAGGGGGGTGTTGCCAGTCAGAGTAGCCTCAAAACCGAACGTCGTCAGTTGAGATCACCGTATGTTTCAGATCTCCTGAGTAGCGCTGAAACTGTCTTTAGATGTCGCGATCGCCCCTGTGGCCGCGACTGTCACTATCCCCAAAACCGGTATTGCTAAGCGCTGCAGAGCCTCAGCGGCGGCTCGCGCCGTCGCGCCCGTGGTGTAGATGTCATCCACGAGCAACACACCGCCATGAATATTGCTCAGGCTGCGGTCAACGCGAAAGGCATCTGTCAGGTTTGCTTCACGTTCAGGGGCAGACAGGCAGAACTGAGCCACAGTCGCTCGTTTTCGTATCAGGCCATGCTGCCGGAGCGGTAGGCGGGTTACACGGCAAAACTGCTGGGCGATGAGCATTGCCTGGTCATAGCCGCGCTGCTGCCGCTTCTCAGCATACATTGGGATTGGCACAACGGCTATGGATCGCGCCCCTTTTGACAATGCCCTTTTGACCGCAGCGTATTCTGCTGACATCAGCCATGCCCTACCGAGCCAAGCTCCCAAAAGCTGAGCGACTCCAGGTTTGCTCTCGTATTTGAGTGCTGCTATCGATTGCCGCAGTGCGCCACCATACTGTCCCCAAGGGAAAACTGGCAGAGGCGATCGCCAAAACAGTTGCCGATCGCGATAGCACTGAGTCTGGATCTGGGTTTGGCAGGCTGAACACAATGCGGCGGATGCTGAGCGCTCGCACAGCGGACAGTGCGGCTGGAATACTAGCGCAATTAGGGCTGTGCTGCACCGCTGAATTATCGTCATGGCCATGCTGGCTCCATCGTTAAATTACGGACATCGGACTGCTGGTGTCCGTATTGTTTGCAGATATGGGCCATCAGTAACAATTTGCTGCTAAGTTAGAGGCGATCGCGTTCGAATCGATTATCATAGGCTCATTCATCCGGTCGAAGTGCGGCGCCTGCCGATATGCTACGAGCAGGTTCGCCTATCTGATCGACAATCTTTCTCTAGTTCCCTGGCACGGTTTTATCCAGCTGACGTAGTCCTGAAGGTATGCCCCTGAAGGACGTCGGCGACCCATACCTTAATTCGTAACGATTAAAAATTTTACGACGTAATCTTTTTGTCGATGGCTTTAATCAAACAGAACAATCGTAAGAGTCGAGATCTTCCGACCATAAACGAGCGTATTCGGTTTCCAGAGATCCGGGTCATCGATACCGATGGCGCTCAGCTTGGCATCATGAAGCCTTTTGATGCCCTCGAGATCGCAGAGGAAAAAGAACTCGACCTCGTCCTCATCAGTGATAAGGCCGACCCCCCGGTCTGTCGCATCATGGACTATGGCAAGTACAAGTTTGAGCAGGAAAAAAAGGCCCGTGAAGCGCGGAAGAAACAGCACACCTCCGATGTCAAAGAGGTCAAGATGCGCTACAAAATTGGCGAACATGACTACAATGTCCGACTCAACCAGGCGGAGCGGTTTCTCAAGTCGGGCGATAAGGTCAAGGCGACGGTGATGTTTCGGGGCCGAGAGATTCAGCATACGGACTTAGCCGAGATGCTGCTGAATCGATTGGCAGCAGATTTAGGCGAATTCGCGGAGCTGCAGCAAGCGCCTAAGCGTGAGGGCCGTAATATCATGATGATGCTCTCGCCCAAGAAAACGACCTAATGCGGCTTGGACGGTAGGCGTTTTAGGGTGGCCAAGCCGGGCGTATTACCATATTCGGGTAATACGCCTGCCGTGTAATGCGCTTTTGGTAGCCTCGTCGCGGCAATCTATTTGGGTTGAACAATATAGTCCGACGAAACAGATTCTAGTTTGCCCTGCCGGACTAATGCCTGATAAATCATAGCAGCCGTTTCTGCTCGCGTCGCGGGCTGAGATGGGTTTAAGCTGCTGGGGTTCGGATGGCTCACAACTAGGTTGCCTGCAGTGGCGGCCGCAATTTTAGGCGCAGCCCACTCTGGAATCTGCCCTTGGTCGCTGTAGGTCGATAGGATGTCTTGAACAGCCTCTGGCTGGTCGAGGGATAGCCCGCTAACAAGGGCAACCAAAACCTCTAGTCGAGAGACAGACTCGAATGGGCGGAAATCTCCCTCTGGGTAACCGCTCATAAATTCATCGCCGCTGACTTGCCGTATGGACTCAGAAGCCCAGTAGTCTGAGGCAACATCACTGTAGTCAAT
>JBARYO010000980.1:0-7023 GCA_049647905.1 Elainellaceae cyanobacterium
GTGCTGCACTACGGCCAGAGCCGCTATCCTCTGTTAGATAGCCTTCCTGAGGGCGTCTACCGCCCGGACGACCTATACCAGTCCCATCGGTGGGGCGTGCGCACCGACGAGTGGATGGGCTATCGGCGCACCGTGTCTGAGGCTATGGTGCTCAGTGAGCTAGCCATCGCCGCCATGCCCCAACCTCTGAAGCACCCTGCCCTAGCTATGGTAGATGGCTCCTTGATCTACTGGTTTCTCGATACCCTGCCCGAGGCCGCGCAGCATCAGCTGTTGCCCCCCATTCTGGCGGCGTGGGACAAGCTGCGCGATCAAGGCATTCCTGTGGTTGGCTACATCAGCGCCACCCGCAGCAGCGAATCCCTCAACTTTTTGCGGCTGCACACCTGCCCTTACGAGGAGCCGGATTGTCAGCGGCATTGTGCCAAGACGCCTTCGAGCAACCAGCGTCCGCCCTGCCACGTCTTCACGCCCCTGCGAGATGCGGCGCTTTGGGGGAAGCTCCTTAGCCCTGGGCAGCGCAGTCCGCTGTGGCGCGCTGGGGCATCGATTTTGGATCGCTACGGTAGCCACCAGGTATATTTTTGCTACCTCCACGTGGGGTCAGAAGTGGCCCGCCTGGAGATGCCAGCCTGGGTTGCTAACGACGCTGAGCTGCTGGACTGGGCGCTGACGTTGACCATAGCCCAAGTGCAAAAAGGCTATGGCTATCCGGTGGCGTTGGCAGAATCCCACAACCAGGCTGTTGTCCGGGGGGGCGATCGCCTCCAGTTTTTCGGGCTGTTGGAGCGGGAGATGATTCGAGCGGGGCTAAAGAATATTGGCACCTCTTACAAGGAAGCGCGAAAGCGAGGCAGCGTAGCCTAAAGCCTATTGCCGGTAACCCCAGATTGCGATCGCAGCTGACCTGCCCTCAGGCGATCCAGCACAGCCTCAAATGGGGAGGTTTCCGTATTCCAAAAGTATGACATTTTGTTAACATTATCTGGAGCACAAGCAATTGGTGTCCAGATGAACTTTTTCAATACCCAGGAGCCGATTTTGCGCCGTAAGCAGGTGCACCTCGATGTTCAAGATCTGACGGGTTTGCTGCACTGGCATTGGCAGATTGGCCAGCGTACCCTCATATCGTGGCTGTACACCCGCATTGACCAGGTGTTTTTGCTGTGGGGCTGGATTACGGGGCTGATTTTTCTGACGCCGCAGTTCTTTCCAGCAGTGAGCTGGGCGGACCAGGCTGTTCTATGGACTGTTCTATCCGTAGCTGGAGCTGCAGTGATGATTGGCCTAGCCTGGTTTTGGGTAACGGTAGAGCGGCTGCGCTGGCTGATCTATTTGTGGTGTGAGCTTGTGATTGGGGGCGTCGCCCTGACGGACTACGGCATTTTTGCCGGGTCAGGGCTCATTTTGGCCAACCTGTGCGCCCTGTGGCTCACCCTCTGCGGTATCGGCTACGCCACGATGGGGCTAGGAATGCGATCACGCACCTTTCTGGTGATTGCTGGGCTCCATGCCGCAGCGCTACCACTGCTTGACGCGGTGCCAGCCTACCAATTTTTAGTGACGGCTATGGTGATGTCGGGCAGCCTGTTTGCGTTGGCGGAACTGCAGTGGGACATGCGACCACCATCCGAGTCGAAAGTCCTTTCTGAGGCACAGAACACATTTAATTTTCAGCAGCAGAACCTCAGAGCCTCTAGCTGATTGCTCACCTGGAAAGGGCCGCTGGCAGCGGTCTAGACTGGCTTGATAGCAATATGAGGGGCGATCGCGTTTATCACGCGTTTTAGATGATGCCGGGGCAGGGTATGGTACAGCGCGATCGCTTTCGGGGCGTCGCTTACCATACGACCACCGTCGATCGTCAAGCCGTATTTACAAAGTGAAACAAATTGTGTTACATTTGTTCATAGATAGACATCAAGAGGCCAAGAGTCATGTTTGCACTACTCACTTCAGTACTGGTTGTTGGTTGGGTTGCCGCTGCAGTCATTGGGACACAGACCTACTACTTCGGTGAGCAGACCAAGCCCATCCACGAGCGCAACTGGAATTCTGAAGGCTTCGAAGAAATCGCGAGGATTGTCACCGGCAGTGAGACAGACTTCATGCAGCGCGTCCCTGTTTATAGCGGCGATGCCTACACAAGCCGCATTATGCGACGCTAATCAGCCGCTTGCTCTCACCCTTTGCCAGGGGAGCAAACGCATCAATTAGCATGAACTACACGTGATCAGTGCGCCGCAGCGATGTGGCTTTGCACTGATCACGGATTTTGTTGTATTACTACTTGCGGCCTGCCGTTGCATCCACAGGCTCGATCTCTGACAGCTTGAACGTCACTAACTTGTCCCAGTTTCCGCCTTCGAACAGAACGGCAGCGTTACCGTCGGATACGCGCTGTACCAGCCCCTGAAAGCCATAGTAGATGTCGTCAATGTTGGTCACGCGGACGGCTGATCCTGGAAATATCATGGTTCGTTATGGTTGCAGCTTTTCTATAGCTTAAGCCATCGGTGCTATAGATCTCTAAGAGCGACTGATGCGGGGCTAGCGAAAATTGATTTGATGGGAAAAACGGCCCGCCGAGCGATATCCCTCCCAGCCGTAAAACGCGATAATAGATGCACAACAATTAGGATATCGCCCCCATCTATAATTAGCACCTTAAGATGGCGCGGTAGCAGTGGAATGGCAAGCCCCCCCCTATTTCGCGATCGCACTGATGCTGGTTTGCAGCTCGCAGCCAAACTGCAGACCTACGCTGACCAAGCCCCAGTTGTGTTGGGCCTGCCCCGAGGTGGAGTGCCGGTGGCCTATGAAGTGGCTTTGGCACTAAACGCACCGCTGGACCTATGTGTGGTGCGTAAGCTAGGGGTTCCGGGTCAAGAGGAGCTGGCGATGGGGGCGATCGCCGCCGATCTTCGCTACCTCAACCGCGCCGTTGTCGATCAGTGCCGCGTTTCAACTGCCGCTATTGAGCAGGTCACCCGCCAGGAGCTGCATGAGCTGCAGCGGCGTGAGCGCGAGTATCGCGGCGATCACCCAGTCATAGCGCTGCGCGATCGCACCGTGATCTTGGTCGATGACGGCTTAGCAACAGGGGCAACGGCAATTGCCGCCATCGGCCTTCTGCGGCGGCAGTCTCCCAAACAAATTGTGGTTGCCGTCCCCGTTGCATCCTGGGAGACCTGCCAGCGCCTCATTGCCCAGGAGGTCGCGGTTGTCACGGTCGAAGCACCAGCCTCTATGCGGGCCATTGGCCTGTGGTACATGGACTTTTCCCAGACAACGGATGATGAGGTGCGGGACTTTCTGCACCGTGCCAGGCTAAGGGAAAGGGATATGGGAATAGCCCTATGAGCGATCGCCAAATTCAAAGCCGCCAAAGCACTAGATCCCGACCTCGATTTTGACCCCGAAACGCGAGCCAAAGCACTCGCCACACCACCATAATCTCTCACCGGACGGGCGGGTTTGGCATTATCGTACCGGGTTATTCGATGCGTTTCTGCTAAACCCACCCCGACAATAGCTCCATCATCCATTCACCATCGCCCGCAAAAACCAGCCAACCACCAGCCCCAACCCCCCAAACCGAACCGCCTGCCAAAACGGCTCACTCAAACTTCCCCAAGAAAACAGCTGACTCTCCAGCGTCAGCTCCAGCTCATCCATCCGCGCCTTAATCTGAGCCAGCTCCTGCTTCAACGCCGCCCTGCGGTGCTGCTTCAGCTCATGCTGCACGCGGGCCTGCTGCACCTTGAGAGATTGCTGCTCCCCCTGTGCCGCCGTCACCTGACTGTAGCGATCGCGCAGCGCCTGCAGCTGCAGCTCCGTCTGGGTCAGCTCCGTCTCAAAATCGCTCCCTACCGCATCCACAGCGTTCGTGGCGTCACTGGCAGGTTGGGATTGCTTCGATGGCGGATTGGGAGACGGCATAGTATTACGCGCTGATACCCTAAGGGGAAAGAACTATCGGTGTTGATAGACTGGTAAGTATCGCATCATTCTATACCCTGCCGCACCATGACCCAGCCCCTCTTCACCGAAACCCTCACCACCGACCAAAGCCGCAGCCTTGCCGATGTTGAAACCACCGCCCTCGCCCAAGCCCTCGCCGAACGGCTGGCCATTTTGCCCCAAGACTGGCACCGGCTCAAAGGCAACCGCACCGCCCGCGCCAAAGAGCAGGCCGCGATCGCCCTCATCCATCTCCTCAACGACCAGTCCGACGACGCCCTCACCCGACTACAGCAGGCCGCAGGCTGGCTCGATCGCTCCATCTCAGCGCCCCCCTGCCCCACCCACGGCACCCGCTAAGCGTCCTCCTCTTCTGATACCTCTGTACCCTGGCGTGGAGCAGTGGCCAGACCGGCCTTAATCACAAAATCAATTTGGGGCGGGGTCGCTGTCGCGGCCCTCACGGTTTGCGACGCAACGCCGCCAGTTTGGTGGCACATCAAGCTCAGCAGGCAGGAGCACACTGCCAGCAGGCAAAAGTCTAGCGGTCGCCCAGATATGGGGAGGCTGGGGCGATCGTCTGCGTAAGTTATGGCATGTGACAAGACGTGAGGTTTTGCGGTGCGGACCATTGTAATGACGTTAGCGATAAAGCGTCTCAACCTTAACGTAGTTTGCCTAGCCTCGTCAGGGGCAGATAGCCATTTTCAAAAACGGCTATCTGCCCCCCCATAGCCGTCAGACGAATCATCCGTACAGCGCTTCCGCGTGATGCTGCAGATGATCGCCAATCACCGTAGCAATAAAGTAGTAGCTGTGGTCATATCCCGGATGCCGTCGCAGGGTCAGCGCCTGGTTAGAAGCTTGACAGGCCGCTTCAAACACCTCCGGCAGCAGCTGCCCCTGGGCCAAAAACGAATCGCTCTCCCCCTGGTCAATCAAAATGGGGTAGTCATGCTGCTGCATTTGCACCACTTCGCTGGCGTCATAGGCCCTCCAGTCCGCTTCATAGTCGCCAAGATATAGCCCAAATGCCTTCTTACCCCAGGGGCACTGCATCGGCGCGGCGATGGGGGCGATCGCCGAAATGGACCGGTAGCGATCGCGGTAGCGCAGGCCACACACTAGGGCACCATGGCCACCCATGGAATGGCCGCAAAGGCCAGCGCGATCGTTCACGGGGAAATTGGCCTGAATCAGGCGGGGCAGCTCCTCGGTGACATAGCTATACATCTGGTAATGCTGTCGCCAGGGGTCGGTGGTGGCATCGACATAGAACCCGGCCCCGCTGCCCACATCCCAGGTCTCGTTCTCACCAGGAATGCCGGTGTTGCGGGGGCTAGTATCGGGGGCGACGAGCATAATGCCATGCTGGGCGGCATAGCGCTGCGCCCCGGCCTTGGTGGTGAAATTTTCCTCTGTGCAGGTAAGGCCCGACAGAAAATACAGCACCGGCACTGGTCCATCTTTGGCCTGAGGCGGAATGTAGACCGCGATGTTCATTTTGCTGTGGCACAGCTGGGAGGTATGGCTATAGAAGCCAACCGTCCCACCAAAACAGACGTATTCGTTGCGTAGGGTAAGCATAGAGGTGTGGCTAATAGGTCAAAGTTAAAAGGTCAAAACCGTGCGGATCGATTCGCCCTTGTGCATTAGCTCAAACGCATCGTTGACCTGCTCCACCGGCATTACGTGGGTGATCAGGTCGTCAATGTTGAGCTTACCGTCCATATACCAATCCACAATCTTGGGCACATCGGTGCGGCCCCTCGCACCGCCAAAGGCCGACCCCCGCCAGACGCGTCCCGTCACCAGCTGAAAGGGCCGGGTGCTGATTTCCTCGCCAGCCCCCGCTACGCCAATCACGACGCTCTCCCCCCAGCCTTTGTGGCAAGCTTCCAGCGCCTGGCGCATCAGGCGCACATTGCCAACGCATTCGAAGGTGTAGTCTGCTCCGCCGCCGGTTAGATCGACTAGGTAGGGCACTAGCTCTCCCTCCACCTCCTTTGGATTGACGAAGTGGGTCATGCCAAAAGACTCAGCGATCGCCTTTTTGTCCGGGTTGATGTCCACGCCAATAATCTGATTGGCCCCCACCATGCGGCAGGCTTGGATCACGTTGAGGCCAATTCCCCCCAGGCCAAACACAATCACGTTGGCTCCCGGCTCTACCTTAGCGGTGTTGATCACTGCCCCCACCCCCGTGGTCACGCCACAGCCGATGTAGCACACCTTCTCGAAAGGGGCATCCTCACGGATTTTGGCCACAGCAATCTCGGGCAGCACCGTGTAGTTGGCAAACGTCGAGGTGCCCATGTAGTGGTACAGCGGCTTCCCCCCTAGCGAAAAGCGACTGGTGCCATCAGGCATGACGCCCTTACCCTGAGTTCCTCGAATAGCCTGGCAGAGGTTGGTCTTCATGCTGAGGCAGTATTCGCACTGGCGGCACTCCGGCGTGTAGAGGGGAATGACATGATCCCCCGGTTTGAGGCTGGTCACCTCTGGCCCCACATCCACCACAACGCCCGCCCCTTCGTGCCCCAAAATGGTAGGAAACAGCCCCTCTGGATCTCTACCGGATAGGGTGTAGGCGTCGGTGTGGCACACGCCGGTAGCCTTGATCTCAATCAGCACCTCTCCAGCTTGAGGGCCTTCAAGCTGAACAGTTTCCAGGGTGAGGTGTGCCCCAGCTTCTAGTGCGACAGCAGCTTTGACGTCCATAAGAAAATTGGTCCAGTGACAGATTTCGACAGCTGAATTGCGTAGGCAGAACGGCACCAAATCAAAAACACAGCACCCGTGAACGGCTCAAACATTGCTGCGCAACTGTGCGATCGCAATGAATCCTATCCCGGTGGTGCTGTGTTGATGAGGAGCGAACTCCGAAGTAAAGACCTATAGCTAAGCGCCTAAGCTAAGCGCCAGTGATTAAGCGCTAGCCGCTACTGGCGACTTCTGAGCGGTGAGCCGCTCGTAGGTGGTGCGCATTTTCAGACCCACCAGCACCTGAAATAGACCAGTGCCGTTATTCGAACCGGGATAATCACGGTGCTTCAGCAG